>JAQGIF010000104.1 GCA_028291345.1 Rhodospirillales bacterium
GGCGGGAAAACGCCTGGTGGTCATATAGTTACGCGCCGATCGATAGCGAAGACGGCGTCGGCGGCGTGCTTGTGATCTGCAACGAGGTGACCTCGCAGCATCTGGCGAGGGAAGCCCTCAAGGACCAGACACGGTATCTGATGCGGCTGTTCGAACAAGCCCCTGGCTATATGGCGGTGTTGCGTGGCCCTGATCATGTCTTCGAACTCACAAATGCCGCTTATGTGAACCTCGTCGGCGACCGCGATTTCATCGGTAAGCCGCTACGGGAAATCATGCCTGAAATCGTCGCTCAGGGAGGCGTGGGACTTCTCGACGAGGCTTACCGAACCGGGACGGCCTATGTCGGCAAGCGGGTGCGCGTGAGAGTGCGCCCTGTGGCCGGAGCAGCCTGGAAGGAAATATTCCTGGATTTTGTCTTCCAGCCGATCATGGAGGCGACTGGCCAGATTTCGGGCATATTCATCGCAGGGGTCGATGTCACCGAGCATGTTCATGCCGAACGGCATCTGCACCTGATGAACGCCGAGCTTGAACACCGGGTCAAAAATATCCTTGCGGTTGTAAGCGCCACCGCATCGCAAACTTTGCGTGGAAATTCCGCCGACGCAGCGTTCCAGGCATTCCAAACCCGCCTTGCAGCACTCGGCAGAGCCCACGATATCCTGACCACCAACAGCCAGCCGACGGCTTCTATCGGCGATGTGGTTGAAAACGCACTGGCGCCTCATAGAACAGGCGCAGGGCGGATTTCGGTTTCAGGTGCCCACATCATTGTCGGGTCGAAGCAAGCATTGTCACTCTGGTTGGCCATTCACGAAATGGCGACGAACGCGATCAAGTACGGCGCGCTATCCAACGATCGGGGCCGAATCGACATTTCGTGGCGAAGGAGGACTGACGGCGGTTTAGCCGTTTTCCATTTCTTATGGCGGGAACGCGAGGGTCCTCTCGTTGTGAAACCGTCAAAAAAAGGTTTTGGATCGGAGCTCATCGAGGGCGGATTGGCGTGGGATTTCGGGGCTCGCGTCGATGTCAGCTACGAGCCGAGCGGATTCATCTGCCGGTTGACCGCGCCCATGGAAAATCTCAGCTGGCCCGTTCCGTTACCTGTTCCATAATAAGTTCACTTTTAGTGAACTGCGCCAGCCGACCCCGGAGCCGACCGGACGAAGTTGGCAGGGCTTATGGACTGGCTTGGCGCCAGAAGACCAACCAGCAGCATGCGAGGACGGCGGATCCGAAGCCGTGCAATACTCCGCACGTGCCCTGAAACAAACATAAGGTCGCCCCCAACAAGCCTGAATGCCGCCCCACCTTATGAATTCAGTCGAGCCCCTGGCTCTCGTTCATGAGGTCCGAAATGTTCACACCGAATTGGTTCGCAGCGACCGCCTTACTAATCGTCACCACCGGGGCGCTCGCTGGATGTGCCTATGATCCAGCCCCTGGCTACGCATATGCCGGGCGCAGACAGGTCTATCAGGCGCCGAGCTACCGCTATCAGGCTCCCGCTTATGGCTACCCAGCGCAAGAATACTATGCCCAACCCTATGCGGCCGAGCCTTACGGCTATGGCAGCGGCCTCTCGCTTTCCTTCGGAGGCCGAGATCACCACGACCATGAGGAAGAGGAGGAAGAAGAACACGAGAGGCATGACCGCTAGGTAAAAACCTGGCCAAGCGGAACTTACGCGGCGGAAAGGTAGTTGCTCAGGCAAATCTCCAGAAAAGTCCAAATCCCATCAGCCCATCCGAGGAACAAAAATCATGCTTAAGGCAAATCGACCCTATCCCTCACTCGCTATGCTGTTGTTAGCCAGTGCCGCGATTTTCGCCGGTTCTGCCTCAGCGCGCGCTGAGACGTCGGCTACGGGCACCCGCCCCGCCGTTGAACGCGCGGCCCAGAAGCCGATCGATCGGGCTGAAGCCCGTCTCGAAGAGATGCGCGCGCGACTGAAGATCACGCCGGCCCAGGATCCGCAGTGGCAGGAATTCGTCAAGGCCGAACGTGATGGCGCGAAGGAAATGAGCGAACTGATCGAAAAGCGCAATCAGTCATCTAAGGCGATGAATGCGGTCGATGACTTCAAGAACTATGCCGCCATCGCAGAGGCTCACGAAGACAGTCTGAAGAAGGTCGTGCCCGCCTTTGAGAAGCTGTATGCGAGCCTGACCGACGAGCAAAAGAAGTTGGCCGACGCCATGTTCAAGGACACCGGCGCGGGCAACGGGCGGAAGGCGTCATGAGCATGCGCGCTTTAAAAATCCGCCGTTCTTTAGTTCTGGCGACGGTCGCATTGCTGGCGATCGGATCATACGCAGGGGTCGCTCTGGCTGATCACGACGATCATGACCAAGGTGACGGAGATCACCGGGGGTATAATGATCGCCACTATGATGACGGTGATCACCATGACAATGGCCGGCACAACGGCTGGCGTTACCAAAATCGCTATGCCGACCGATATTCCTATGACGACAGCCGGTATGCGTACCAATTGCAGCGTGAGCAGGCCCGGCGCCAACGTGAATGGCAATCGCAGAACCGGGTCTATTACGGGGAACGCACTTACGTGATGCCGCCGCCCACCGTCTATTATGCGCCGCCCCCGCCGCCCTCCGGTCTTAACTTGATGTTCGACTTCGGGCATTAGAGCATTAGGTGTCTACATGCTGTAGGGCTACGAATTGGTGCTCCTCCCAGCGATGGGTGGGGCACTTTTGCGGTGGGTTCATGCCGCTGGGGCGCACGCACCGGCATCCGTTTCGTCACCACCTATCACCATACGTCCTCCATTTTCGTGCGTTAGGGTTTTGGCAGGATCTTTGCCCGGATCGATATCTGGCTAGTCCGCCCCTCGGCAGCCATGCGCAAGACCCAATAGCCGCTTCGCCGTGGCCCGCCCGACCGAGGTGGCCTGCCATCCTACGGAAGGATGACTACCTCACG
>JAQGIF010000184.1 GCA_028291345.1 Rhodospirillales bacterium
AGCCCTTCGCGGACGCTGTCGCCGCCGAAATCGTTGAGCCAGGTCAGTTCGCAGGCGGCCGCAATGAGCGCGTCGGGTTGGATCTGTGTCAACGCGCCCTCGCCATGTGCCGGGCGCGTTTAGATTGCCGAACTGCCTGCACAGGCGCTGTTCCTTCCCTTATTTCGTCGCTCCCACCGATTGATTCCGGCTTCGCGGGCGCGACCGATAATAGGCTAGCTCTAGGGAGAAAAGATCGCAAAGTCATCTAGTTAAAAGGGTGCGTACTGGGACCCGTTGCGGAGTATCGTTATTGGATGCCGCCGCCGATCCTTTTTTGAGCCGATCGCCGCTGACCGGCTAGATGTGCTACTCGACAATCTCGCGGGCTGTTGCCTAATACAGGCCGTCGTTTCGGCGAGCAGCGGAGTGAGGATCAGAAGGCAAGACCGGCTTCCTGCCATTCGAGAAAGGGCGCCATATGACGACGGCGATATCAGGAAAACAGGCGTTCGACGACTCCATGCCGGAAATGTCCGACACGAAAATCGCCGAAGCCCTCAACGCGGGGCGGGCCGCCGTCGGCTGTCGCGGCGAGCCGGGTCATGATCACGCAAAACGAAATCGGCTTCATCGCGTTGAAATTCGCGGTGCTGGAGGGCGATGCGCAGGTCGTGCTGCTGGATCAATTCGCGGCACGGGTGCTTTACAAGCTGATCGAGACCGTGAGTGAGCTGGACTGGAAATCGGATAGTCTGATGCCGCCGAATGCCGGGAAATAGGTTTCCGCGATTATTCGGCCACCATTATCCGGAGCCTCAATTTGCCCCACGTTCTTCCATTCTTGTTGACCGACCACATAGCACTCGTCACCGGCGCGTCGCGCGGCCTGGGGCTGGAAATCGCGCTCGGACTCGCTCGCGCCGGTGCGCATATCCTGGTCAACTGCCGCGACGCCGGACGCACGGGTGAGGTTGCGGCGCGCATCGTCGAGGAAGGCGGCTCGGCCGAGGCGCTGCCGTTCGATGTCGGGGACGAGGATGCGGGGAACCGGGCGTTCGACGATATCGGCCGACGGTTCGGGAGGCTGGATATCTTCGTCCATAATGTCGGTATGCGGCTACGCGCACCGCTCGACCGAATTTCCACGGTAGATTTCAACCATATGCTGGCCGTCGACCTGACGGCGGCTTTCACGCTGACCAAGCGCGCCGGCGCGTTGATGGTGGCGAACGGCTATGGCCGCATCGTCTTCGTCACCTCGATCTCAGGGACGCTGGGCGGCCGCAACGATGCCGCCTATATCGCCGCCAAGGCCGGGCTGACCGGGCTGATGCGCGCCTTCGCCTGCGAATTCGGGGCTGCGGGCGTGACCTGCAACGCCATCGCGCCAGGACCGTTCGCCACCGAATCCAACGCCGATATTTCCGCCGAACGGCTGGAGCGGGTGCGCCAGCGCGTCGCCCTCGGCCGCCGCGGAGACCCCGCCGAAATCGCCGGCCCGGCCGTATTCCTGGCATCCCAGGCGGCGTCCTATGTCAACGGTCATGTCCTGACGGTTGATGGCGGATATAGTGTCACGTCTTAGGGGGCGATGGCCCCCCGTCCAGCGAAGATTTGCCGGCGGCGACCGAGCCGCGCACGACTTCGTTCGTATTGTTGATGGCGTCCAGGACCGCCTGCGGTTTTGCCGGCACCGACAATGCCTCGGCCACCCCGTCGATGCGATCTCTGAGAGCTGGATCGTCACGCCGTAGTTCCTCAAGAAGTTCAATGATTTTGGCGCTCTTTTGATCGTTCAGGATGGCAAGTTGCAGTGTGAGGTGCTCCCGATATTCGCCAAGCTTCTTTTCCCGCGACGTCGTGATCAAAATCAGGACAGTGATATAAAGTGCAGCGAGGGCACCGAAGTTCTGAAGGATAGGGAATGGCGGGGGATCGAAGGCGAATCCGGCCGCCGACAGCATCAGGTTCGCCGCAAGCCAGCCCGCAATGATCGCGGTCAGTATTCCGACGAATGCCGGGCGGCCGACCGATTGCACGGCGCGGTCGAAGAGCCGGTGGGCGGGTGTTGCCTCGCGTTCATGGCGTGCATGAAGTTCAGCGATCTCGTTCACCGCATCCCGAATGTGCGCAGGGAGCACAGTATCCTGCATCGTTAAACGTCGCCCAGTCTGCGGCCGATCACGACAATGTCGGCCCGTCTCAAAGAAACACGCGAGACCGAATAATAGGTGTCGACGTTACATTGTGAGGGCGGGAAGATCACCCGAGGTGGCCGCATTGATCCCGGCTTTAGCGCCTGCGTCGCCGGCCATCAAAGACCGTGCATGTGGAAAAAGGCTCGCATACGCTCGAGAAGCTGCCCCGACGGCACGCTCTCGGCCCCGACGCTGGCGGCGACGCTGCGGTCGATCAGCGCCTGGCCACGGCGCGCGGAGGCTTCGAAGGCGTGCAGCATTTGCGGTTGCGCCTTCATCAGCGGAGCGACGGCTTCCTTGCAAAGTTCGAAAACCACGCAATGCGTCAGCGCCGTAACGGTCGCGGCATGAGGCGCGCCGGTCAGCATGCCGATTTCGCCGATATAGTCGTCGGCGCTGATCCGACCGATCCGGGTCGATGTGCCGTTCACGCTCCTGCTGACTTCGAGAACTCCCGAACCGACGATTAACAACGATGCGTTCGTGTCGCCTTGCGCGAACAATACATCGCCTGGCTTCAGGGATTTGCGGATCAGCTTGTCTTCCAGCTCGTTCCGGGTCTCACGCGGTAATCCCTCGAACAGAGGGATGTCTAATATGTGCCGGGCCGGTGATGCAGCGTTCGCCACCGCGGCCGTTGTCGGGTCATGATTATTAGGTGCGGTGATGCCGCTGGACCTGAACTGACGCAACACTTCCTTCAGCACCATGCTCTTGGTTTCCCAAAGCTGGCTGCTATGGGCGACCGAAAAGGAAATGTCGTAATGGTTCATGCGCCGGCCGATCCGCGTCAGCGCGACCCCCGGCGCCGGGTTCTCCAGAACGTTAGGGCAAAGAAGAATCGCCCGCTGAACCAGTTCGAAAACCTGCTCGGGCGCATAGGTTGCGTCGCAAGGCAATTGCACCGTGTCGCTGCGGCGCGTCGAGGGAACGCTCCGGTTGATGATGCGGGACTTCGCCACCAAACTGTTCGGAATCGTCGCAATATCGTTGCCGAATGTCTTGATTTGGACCGACCGCCAGTTTATCTGCACGACCTCGCCCTCGATCGGCCCCTCGAACCAGACCAGGTCGCCGATCGCGTAAGGGCGCTCGATGCCGACCGCTATTCCCGCGAAGACGTCGGCAAGCGTGTTCTGCAAAGCCAGGCCTAATACGATGGCGATGATGCCGGATGTCGCGACCAATCCGCCGATCGGAAAGCCGAAGACCGTTTTCACGATGGTGAGGATAACCGCGAGATAAACGAGACCGGCCAGAAGGTCGGAGAATAGCTGGCCCTCGCCGGAAAAGCGCCTAATCAGGGCGGTGCTGCGGGTGATCTCAACGGCAAGGCGCGCGGCCAGCAGCCACCACAATGATACGATGATCTGCTGCCACAGCCGGTCGGGCGACATGTCGCTCGAGAAGCGCGGTTGCAGTGGTGAACCGACGATATAGATGAGGGAGGCGGTCAGCAGCGCGAACCAGAGGGTGCTGGACACCAGCCGGAGCCAAAAAGGCCGGCCGCGCACGATCCGCCAACTCCATAGCGCGACCGCCGCCAGAACCGCTGCGATGATCTCGATGACTGGGACGGTCATCCATCTCTCCTCGTAATAGGAAGACACTACACGTTTTTTCGGTGAGCGCAGGGTTTCGCGACGGAACAGATGAGTGGTCGCGGATCTTTTCGTAAAGCGCTACAACACCTCCATGATCCGACTGGCGAAATACACCAAAGAACTTGATCGTCTCGCGAAGCTCGAACTCGATGAGGAGGCCGACCGGGAATTCGACCGCGTCTGCGCCGAACTGATCGGTATCGATTTCGGCGATCTCTATGATGCGGACGTGAAGCGGATCGAGACGATCGTTCCGTCGCCGGGGATCGCCGCCGGCGTCTGCCGGTCCCTGGGCTATGACATCATTGTCAGCGGCACCGAAACGGTCATGCACTGGTACGGATTTTCCGTTTTGATCGTCGCGAAGAGCGAAGGGATCGTGCCGAGCGATCCGGCGCTGCGCGCCGAACGGCGACGGGCGATCGAGGCCGACGACTTGTTACACGTCGATGATGAGGACGACGAAGTCTGAAGGCGGGAAACCCCTTAGCCACATTCTCCAGTTTCCTTAAAGCCCGACGAATGCGATCATCTCTGCCAACGCCCTAAGAAAACGGCATTGGGAGGAAGATCGTGCAACCGAATGCTGCCATCGCGCTGATGCGGCGCGCGCTTTCAATTGTGGAGAGCCAGACGCCTGAAATGGCGGACGCGCATATGCAGGTTCCGCTGGATTATTACGGCAATCCGGAGTTGGCGGCGAAGGAGAAGGAGCTGTTCGAGACTTCGCCGCTGGCGCTGGTCGCGGCCTCCGAGATCACCAATCCGCATGATTATCTAGTCCGTAATGCGGTCGGCCGGTCGGTACTGATCACCCGCGACGAGGACGGCGTAGCCCATGCCTTCCTGAATTATTGCCGCCATCGCGGAGCCGAGCCGGCGCAGGGTTGCGGCAATGCGCGGCGCTTTTCCTGCCCCTATCATGCCTGGACCTACGATTCGAAAGGCCGCCTGGTCGGCATGCCGCTGCGCGAACGCTACAAGGGGCTCGACCTGTCCCAACTCGGGCTGGTCGAGTTGCCCAGCCAGGAGCGGCATGGCTTCATCTGGGTAGTGCTGCGCCCCGGCCACCCGATCGACGTCGCCGCGCATCTGGGCGAGCTGGACGCCGAGATCGGCTCGCTCGGTTGTGACAGGATGACCTATTACCCGTCGCTGGCCGAGGCGCCGCTGAGCACGAACTGGAAATCGGTGGCGGAAGGTCTGCTGGAGGGGTTACATCTCCCGCATGTCCATCCCGATACGTTCGGGCTGAACCCCCAGGCCTCGCATGTCGACCTGGCCTTCTATGACAGGTTCGGCCCGCATATACGCTGGGGCATGGGATTGTTCGGCAAGGACGATGTCGGCCGCTTGCGTGCGACGCCAGAGACAGAGTGGAAGCCAATGGAGAATATCGGCTGCATCTGGTTGATCTCGCCCGGGTTGCTGCTGTCGCATGAGCTTTACGGCATCATCTATGCCGACCTGACCCCGGGCAAGGCCCTCCACGAATCCTTCCTGCGCTATGGTTGGCTGAGCCCGGTCACGGAAGCGCCCGAGGGCATGCCGTCACCTGAGCATATGGCAGCGCGGGCGGCGCGTGGCGTATCGCAGGATGCGCCGGTTTGGGAAGGCTGCGGCCGCGGCCTCGCCCGGGGCGCACACGGCTATGCCCTGATCGGGCGCAATGAAAAGGGCGTGCAGCTGTTCCACGAGCAGCTGTCCGAGCGGATCGGCTATACGGGCCTGCGTTACTGCTGATGCGCCTTAACCAAAATCGGGACGTTCGATGAGCCGGTGTCCGTTCAAACCGCTGCTCGATTTCGAGACCTTCGCCCAGGGTACGCCGCGCGCCTATATCAACGAATTGCGCGCCGAGAACCGCATATTGTGGGAGGCGGACAGCCACGCCACCGGCGGGCACTGGTTGCTGTTCCAGCAGGCGGATATCGATTTCGTGCTACGCTCGACCGACCTGTTCACCAATAATTTTGGGCCACTGCTGGAGGATATCCCCGAGGACCTGCTGCCGGAACAGCAGCAGGCGCTGACCTTCATGGACCCACCCCAGCACCGCAAATATCGCACGCTTGTCGAGCATGCCTTTCGACCCCGCCAGATGACGGCACGGGAGCCCAGCATGCGGGCGGGGGCCAAGGACATCATCGACACTGTGATCGACCGCGGCGAGTGCGAGTTCGTGGCCGAGGTCGCAATCCAACTACCGATGCGGGTGATGTTCCGCCTGCTGGGCGTGCGGTCGGCCGACTTCCAATATGTGGTCGACCTGACCAATACGCTGTCGTTGGCCGACGACCCGGATTTTGCGGAAAATCGCACCGCCGGCTTTGTCGCCTCGATGCGGTTGATGGATTTCGGTGAGACCCTAGCGGCCGACCACCGGGCTAATCCGCGCGACAGCATGACGACCGACGTGCTGAACTCGGAACTCGACGGGGAGAAGCTGACCGACCGGGAGTTCGGGCGATTCTTCAACAACTTGGTTACCGGCGGAATCGAGACCACGCGCAACACCCTAGCCTGGGCGATGGTGGATTTCATCGACCATCCCGAACAATATAGGGCGCTACAGCGCGACCCGTCACTGGTGTCCGGCGCGGTGGACGAGATATTGCGCTTCCGCAACCCGGTAGCCTATCTACGCCGCACGGCCAAGCAGGACCTCGAGCTTGCGGGGGAGAAAATTCCCAAGGGCGGCAAGGTGATCTGCGTGCTGGGTTCGCCCAACCGCGATCCAGCCTTGTTCGAACGACCGGACGAATTCGACATCACCCGCCCGGCGGCGGCAACCCGCCGCAATTACCGCACGTTCGGCGGTGGCCCGCATTTCTGTCTGGGCATCAATCAGGCCCGCATGAACCTGATCGTCATGCTGGACGAGATCACCCGCCGCCTGGACAATCCGCGCCTGCTGGCCCCGCCGAAACACGCGCGATCCTTCTTCATGGACGGCTTCAAGGAGTTGCGGGTGGGCTGGGACAAACGGTAGGGAAGGTCGTGCTCGCGCTGAATCAGGGGGCGGTGGTTCCTGACAAGGGTGCGGTCGAGCGTCTCGCATCCCCATCGAGGAAATGCTTCTGGAAATCGGTGCGGGAATTTTCCCTGGGAAAATCCGTATCGGGGACCGGCACACCGAGGAAGGCGCAGAGCGGCTCTAATCCCTGGGAGGCCTCGAACACCAGCAGGCGGTTCTTGGGAACTATAGCGAGAACGGCTTCGCCATGGCCGTGGAAATGATCGATCATGAAATCGCGATCATGCATCCGCCCGGTGAAACCGGAGCTGACCATCCCGAAAAACGCGGCGAACGGTCCCTCGGCACCCGTCGACATGGTATTGGGCGAGAAGATCGCAGCCTGGGTAGATTCGAACCATTGCTCAGGGTCGCGCGCAGTATGGATGAGTTGGGCCTGCGGATAATGTGCCATCAACTCGCGCCAGAACTTACAAATGGGGTAATCGACCGCCGACCCGTAGCCGGCGAAGATCGCGTCCCAATCCGGTTTGCCCGCCCCGGCGGCTATCCACAGCGGCACGCGCTCGTTGCGCTGGTCTATGAAACCGTATCCGCTAATGCCTCCCGGATCATTCCATGCATATGCTGTAAGGCCAGCTCGTTTGCGCCGAACAGGAATTTCGGCATCGCGCCATCCTTGATCGCGGCGTGGGCGGTCGTCACACCATAGGGCAGGTCCTGGCGCTGCACGATGCTGTGGGCGCTTTGCCAGGTCATCTCGAACATTTCCGCATTGCCGGGAACGCTCAAATCCATGCGGGCATAGCAGGCGTGGCGTACGATCGATTTACCGGGTGACACTGGCACGATCTGGAAGAATTCCAGCACCTGGGGTGAGTTGATCAGGATAGTGCCTGGAAACAAAATATAGGCGAGCGTGATGTGGTTCTCCGGCACCCAATCGTCCACCTGCGTGGTAGGCAGCTCGTCGATCGTCAGGTGCGGCAGGGAAAGGCGTATATGCCGCCCCATCATCGTCAGGTCTGCCACATTGCCGTAATAGAAATGGGCCAGATTGTCCCGGTGGGCGTAATCGAAGTGATAGGTTTCCAGGAAGGCCTCGAGCGACAGCTTCCAGTTGCCGTCCAGCGGAATCGGGGCGGCCTTGCTCGCCTGCACCTTGTCGAAACCCCAATGCGGCAATTCCTGGTTCAACTCTGCGCCCAGGAATTCGTCGAGATCGAACGTTACCCCCGGCTTCGACCCGACGAAGATCAGCCCGTGCCGTTCCTCCGCCTGCACTTCAATCAGCCCATGATCCGATTTGTCCACAGCGCCGAAGCTGGAATTGCAGGTGATGCCCAGCAGCTTGCCGTCGAGATTATAGCTCCAGCCGTGATAGGGGCAGGTGAAGCCGGCGCCGGTATTGCCGCTTGCGTCATAGACCAATGCGGCGCCACGGTGACGGCAGGAATTGACATAGGCCTTGATCACTCCCTCCTTGTTGCGTGTGACAATGATCGGCGTTCCGAAATCGCTGGTATTCAGGTAATCGCCTGGCTTCTCCACATCGCGCGATAGACCCGCGACGAAGGGGAAACGGTCGAAAATGGCGCGTTTCTCTGCTTCGTATAGCGCCGGATCGGAATAGATGCTGGTATCGACCTCCATGAAGCCGGACGCCATGGTGGGCCGCCCCTCCTTGATCATCTCAAGCAGCCGGCCGGCGATGCCGATCATCGTCTGGCGGTTCACGTTCTTCAGGCCACTCGAATCCAACTTGGAGCGCATGGCGATGGTGGCTGCCATCGATTCTTCATCGGTTAGAAGCTCGACCTGCTCGATTTGTCCTTCATTCATGATGTCCTCCCGGTTGATATTTCGTTTTGCCGTTTTAGCGTGTTGCCGTGCCGTGCTGATCGAAGTGCCTTTCCCCAAGGCAGTCCCTACGGCGGCGGCTCAGCGCGCGGCGATTCCCCGCAATGTGAAATCGGCGATCCGCCCTACGCAGGCGTCGATGCGCGCCGGCGATATTTCCGTGTCGGTGCAGATCGAGAGCGTAATTTCGGCAAGAATCAGGTCGATGCACATCGATGCCGCTTCGAGCGGGTCGATATCCCGCACCTCACCGGCCCGCTTGCGGGCGTCGAGATAGGCGGCGAGGGGGCGGGTGAAACGTTCCGCGGTCCCTTCGAGTAGCAGCGGCACCAGGTCGGGAAACCGCCGGCCCTCACGCAGCGCCAGTTTGCTAACGGTCATCGAATGCGGCCGCGTCGCATCGGCGAAAATGGCCTCGATCCTGCGGGGCAGGCCTTCAGCGATCGGACTTTCGTCGTCGGCTGGTAATCGCTGAAATACCGCGGTCTCCCGCAGCCGCTGGATCACTGCGTTGAATAGGCGCTCCTTGTCGGTGAAGCGAGTATAGACCGCCTGCTTGCCCATATCGGCGGCATGGGCGATCGCGTCGATGGTGGCTCCGCTAAAGCCGTGCTCGACAAAATAATCGGTCGCGACGTTCATCAGCCGCTCGCTCTTGCGGTCGGCATCTTGCCTTGTGGGCCGCCCCATGCGCCGGCCGGCCGCCGCCCTATCCATGTCTTTCCCGAGCAGCTGACCCACCGAAACCCCACGAATGCACGCCGTCCATAATCATACCATAACATATGATTTGAGCTTTGTAATCATACTGAATCGCATGATTAACTCAGAAATGTAGAGAGGGACGCCTATTTCCCCGCGTGCGAACGCGTGCAGCGCGTGGGCGATATTCCGCCAAGTGAATGCCCACGCGGTATCGAACGGCTTATGTCTTCTTCGGCCCGACCAGCGCGAACGTTGCGTCCTGCGGATCGAGACCCTGGAGGATCCAGGAGCCGCCGGGTACCTCATGGGGTCCCATCAGGATCTTGCCGCCGGCCCCCGTAACGCGGGCAGCAGCGGCGTCGATGTCCTCGACATTGAAGTAATAGAGCCAGAACGGTGCGGGGAAGACAGGCATCTTGTTCATCATGCCGCCCATCTGGTCATCACCGGTGGAGAAGAGCTGATAGGCGCCCATCTCGCCGCCCATCTCGAATCTCTCGCCCTTGGTCCAACCGAACTGGCCACTATAGAAGGCGAAGGCGGATTCCAGTTCGCCGGCATGCAGCTCATGCCAGCCGGTATAGCCTGGCGTGCCGGGCGCGACGTAAGGCGCTTCCTGGTTGCCGACATGGCGAAACAGAATGAAGATCGCACCCTGCGGATCGGCGACGACGGCGAAACGGCCGACGCCCGGAATATCGTCGGGCGGACGGTGAATCGCGCCGCCGGCTGACTTGACGTCAGCGACGGCCACCTCAAGGTCGCGAACCCAGATGTAACCCATCCAGCCGGGCCGTGCGCCGCCTTTGGATGCTTCCTCGGGCAGCGTCATCATCCCGCCGATGCCGTGATCGCCGACTTTGAGCAGCGTGTAGCTCATGGTGGGATGCCCGGCATCCTGCAGGTTCCAGCCGAGGACGCTCTTATAAAACGTTCCCGCGGCATCGGTGTTGGTGGTCATCAGCTCGTACCAGCAGAATTTGCCATGCGGTTCGGACATTACGTCTCTCCAATGTGACGGTTGGGTTGGCGATACTCAGGAGCGCAGGAATGGGCTGTCCGCTTGTTCTCGTACTCGTCGTGACGGCGGACGAAATCCATGGTCGTCTCTTCGTTGCGGCCCTTGGGCGCGCGGTCGAGGATCATCAATGTGCCGATCATCTCCTCCGGGCCGCGGGCATAGCTGGAATAGCTATGGAAGACATTGCCCGTCTCGTCCTTGATGAACGCGCTGAGCCCTGGGAGCTCTTCTGCGGCATGCACGGCCTCCATCTCGGTGAAATTATACTCGACCTTGCCTTTGGCCAGCTGTTCCTTGGTAAAGGACACGTGGAAGTCATAGTTGAAGTCGCTGCCGAAAGACGACGCCCAGGGGAAATGCCAGCCCATGCGCGCCTTGTAGGCCTCAATCTCGGCCAACGGCGCGCGCGACACGGCGGTCCAAGTTACATCGTGATGTTCCAGATGGGGCAGGGCGCCCTCAATGTGATCGGCCAGGAAGGAACAGCCGGGACATCCAGCGGTCCAGCCGGGGCCGAGCATGAAATGATAGACGATCAGCTGGCTTCGGCCCGCGAACAAATCGCTGAGAGTTTTCTTGCCGGCCGGAGTGTCGAACACATAATCGGTTTCGATCTTGACCCAGGGCATCGCCAGCCGCTGCGCGTTTATCGCGTCGCGCAGATGGGTTGCTTCCTTTTCTTTGGCGAGGAGCGCTCTGCGTGCCGTCAGCCACTCTTCGCGGGATACGATCCGATAATTCTCCACCCTTGGATCCTCCTTGCGCCTTTTTGCGTCGACCGCTTGACTAAATAGGTTGATATCAACATTATTGTTCCATGTCAAAACCTGTCGAGGTTCCATTTGCGACGACCCTGCTGGTGCGCGACACCTGCCTCTGCCTTCACGTGCAGCGGGCGGCGCGCGCTCTGGCGCGGCGGTTTGACGAGGCGCTGCGGCCCGTCGGCCTGACCAATGGACAGTTTTCGGTGCTGATGTCGCTTAATCGGCCCGCGCCGCCGGCCATCGGGGCGGTCGCATCGCTGCTCGCCATGGATCGCACGACATTGACGGCGGCGTTGAAGCCTTTGGAGCGCAGGGGGCTTGTCGAGATCGCAGACGATCCGGCCGATCGGCGCAGCCGTTTGCTGGCGCTGACGCCTGCCGGGCGGGCAGTTCTGGCACGCGCCGTACCGATCTGGGAAGCGACCCACGGTATAGTTGATGGTCTTTTCGGCGACCGCGGGACCGCTCGATTCAGAGACGATCTGCGCGCGGTTTCCTGACGATCACGCCCGATCACCCGCCCAGGCGAGTCCTAAGCTTTTCTGCAGGGCGACATAGGCTTTCGAGAGTTCCGCCTTCGCTGCGAGCAATTGCTCGTCGGCGGCTAGACGCTGGCGATCGGCGTCCAGCGTTTCCAGCGAACTCGCCGCACCTTCGTGATAACGCTGTTCGGCGAGGGTGGCGGCGCGTTCGGCCGAAGCCAGGGCGCGTTGCCGCGCGGCGACGGTCTCGATTTGGCGGGCATAGCGGGTGACGCCGGATTCGGCGTCATTCAAGGCGCCGATGACAGTGCCCCGATAGCGGGCCAGCGCCTCTTCGCGACGGGCGTCTGCCTGATCGACCCGGGCATGGACGCGGCCCAGATCGAGCACAGCCCAGGAGATCGACGGGCCCACCGAATAAATGAAGGCGTTTCCGGTCGGGAGTTTGCCGAGATCGTTTGCCGCCAGTCCGATATTACCGGTCAGTGTCACCTTGGGAAACAAATCGGCCATCGCCACGCCGATCGCGGCGGTGTCGGCGGCGAGCCGTTGCTCCGCCGCGCGGATATCGGGGCGTCGCCTAAGCAGTCCTGCCGGGTCGCCAATTGCAACCTCAGCTGGTGGCAGTGGCAAAGCATTCAGCTGCTTCAGTTCGGCATCCACCGCGCCAGGCTCGCGCGCCGTCAGCGTGGCCAAGCGTCCAAGTTGCAGCGTAATTGCCGCTTTTACCCCGGGTATTTCACCCAGTGTCGCTTCCTGCTGTGCCCGGATACGCTCAAGATCAAGAGTCGAGGCTGTGCCCTCGGCCTGGCGGCTCTCGGTCAGTTGAATCAGTTGCGCATCGAGCCCGGCCGAGCGCGTCAGCAATTGCAGGCGTGATTGCTGAGCGCGCAATTGCAGATAGGCTTCGGCTGTCTCCGCGGCGACTGAGAGACGTACGTCCTCGATATCGGCTGAGGCAGCCTTGGCCGCGCCCATAGCGGCTTCGACCGCCCTGCGTTGCCCGCCGAACAGATCCATCTCCCAGCTTGCATCGAAATTGGCCTGGTAGAGGTCGAAGTCCTTGAGATCGACCCCGGGGAAATTGACGCCGAATTGTGCGAAGGATGGGCGCGTCCGCGAATAGCCGCCGCCGGCCGATCCGATCGGTCCCTGGTTGGCGACATACTCGCCGAGTTGCGCCCGCGCCTGCGATAGCCGTGCTCTAGCGGCGGCAATATCGGTATTGGCCGCGAGGGCGGCCAATACGATCGCATCGAGCGACGGATCATTGAAGCCCCGCCACCAAGCCGATTGCGGCTCGCTCGCCGTCATGCCGGTTTCGGCGCGCAGGAACCTTGCGCGATGTTCCGCATCGGGTGCTGTTGCAGGCGGGCCGGCATAGTCAGGGCCGACCGTGCAGGCGGCCAGCGCGGCGAACAGCACGGCGGCGAGCACACGCGGAATCGGATTCGATGTCATTGGGGCAATCTCAGTGCGCCACGGCGGCGGCGCTACCACTCGGTTTTTGGAGAAACAGAACTGCGGGAACTGCCAGGATGATGCCGATGCCCATGATCCAGAAGCCGTCGATATAGCTCATGACCAGGGCTTGGCGCTGAACCTCGCCTGCGATGGCCCGCAGTGCCTGGAGCGTGGCGTGGTTCGTGTCCGCGCCGCCATGGATCATGCTGCCGGCGATCTGGGCAATGCGCTCCTGCCCGGTACCGCTGTTGGCGGTCGTGACCTGTTCGAGTTGGGCGGTGTGGAAGGCCGAACGGCGGTCAATCAGAATGCCGGTCATGGCCAGACCCAGCGAGCCGCCCAAATTGCGCGCCATGCTGAAGAGAGCCGTCCCGTCTGGGATTTCATCCTCGTCCAGCCCGGCTGTGGCTGCCTGGCTGAGCGGCAGGCCGACCATCGGCTGCCCCATACCGTTGATCAGCTGCGCGAGAATGAAATCGTGTCCGACGCTATCAGGCGTCAGCCCGAGATTCAGCAGGCAGCCGGCGCCGAACAGGATCATGCCCGAGCCCACGATCCATCTGACGTCGACCTTTTGCATCAGCACCATCAGCACCGGCATCATCAGAAAGGTGGAAAGGCCGGTATAGGTGGCGATGAAGCCGGTCTGCTCTGCATCATAGCCGGCGATAATCCCGAGAAAGACCGGGATGACATAGAGCAGGGTAAATGAGCCTGCGCCGAACAATATCATGATCCCGACCACCGCACGGTAGTTGCTTTTCGCCAGCAATCTGAGCTTCACCACAGGACGTGTGCTGGTGAATTGGGTGACCAGAACCAGGATGAAACCAACTGTCGCCATGATCGTCAGGCGGGTGATCAGCGTCGAATCGAACCAGTTCTCGCGCTGGCCTTCCTCCAGGATGACTGTCAGTCCGCTCAGGAACATGGCCAGTCCGGCGATGCCGAACCAATCCGCCCTGCCCAATTCGTCCCAGTCCGGCGAAGCGCGCTCGATTCCCAAGTACAGCATGAACAGGAGGATGACCGCTATCGGCAGGTTCATTAAGAACAGCCAGTGCCAACTCACATTCTCCGTCAGCCATCCGCCCAGGATCGGCCCGATGACCGGCGCCAGGGTCGCGACCGAAGCATAGATCGCGAGCCCCGCGGGTCGCTGCGCCGGGGTCAGGCGCGTAGCGATGATGGTCAGCGAAGCGGGGATCAGCGCTCCGCCGAAGAAGCCTTGTCCTACCCGTCCGACGATCATTTCGGTCAGGTTTCCCGAAAAGCCGCACATGACCGAGAACAAAGTGAAAAAGATTGATGCCAGGATGAGGAAATTGCGCAGACCGAACAGGCGGCTGAACCAGGCGGTCAGTGGGATCATGACGATTTCCGACACCAGATAGCCCGTGCCGATCCAGGTGCCTTCGGTTCCTGTGGCGCCGATCTCGCCCTGGATCTGAGGAAGTGAGGCATTGGTTACAGACACGTCCAGCAACGCCATGAAGGTGCCGAAGATGGCGCCGGCGACCGCAAGCCAGGCGCGGGGATCCGGCACCTGCTCGCCCGAGATTTCCACGGTCACTGCGCGTCCTTGGTATTCACCTCGACCTCCGCCGATAGGCCGGGGAGCAAGGCGTCGCGGACGGTTTGATCGACGGTCAGGCGAATGCGGACGGGGACGCGCTGAACGATTTTGGTGAAGTTCCCCGTGGCGTTCTCAGGCGGCAGCAGTGCGAAGTCGGAGCCAGTGCCCGGTGCGAGGCTATCGATGATGCCGGAAATTTTCATGCCGGGCAGGGCATCGACTGCGATATCGACTTTCTGGCCGGGCCGCATCCGTCCGACCTGCGTCTCTTTGAAATTCGCAAGCAGATAGATGTCCTGCACGGGCACGACAGTCATCAGGCGGGTGCCGGGCTGGACGAACTGGCCGACGCGCACGGTCTTATCGCCAACACGGCCGCCGACCGGTGCGGCAATATCGACGCCGTCCAGGTCGCTCTGCGTGCTGCGCAGCCTGGCCTCCGCAGCTTGCAGCGCAGCTTGGCCTTGGCCGATCTGCGCCTTCAGAGCATCAAGTTGTCGTGATGCGGTATCGACCGCCGCGCGCGCCGCTGTTGCTTGACCCGCAGTCTGGTCGCGCGTCGATGCCGCCTGATCGCGGTGCTGGGTCGTGTCGGCGCCAGTCTTGGCCAAGCGTCCGAATCGTGCCGCATCCTCACCGGCGAATCGTGCGGCGGCTTCGGCGACCGTCACCTGTGCAACAGCCTCAGCATGCACGGCCTCCTGTCGGGCCACTTCAGCGGCGAAGCGCGTCAGATCAGCCTTGCGCTGTGCGACTTCCGCCTGCGCCGTATCTTGGGCCGCCTGATAGGTAGCGCTATCGACGCGCAGCAACGGCGTGCCGGCAGCGACGGTCTGGTTGTCGGCGACCAGGACCTCTTTGACATAGCCGCCGATTTTCGGCGAGATCGTGACGGAATCGGCCCGCAAATAAGCGTTGTTCGTGCTCTGCAGAAACCGACCCACTGTCCAATAATCGACAAACCAGACGGTCGCCGCTGTCACAACCGCAATCGCGGCGAAGGCGATAATCGCCCGTCCCCGGCGTAACCTGCGCCGGGACGCTTTTGCCGGGACTTCAAAGCCGGTTGTATTCTGCTGGCCGTCAGGCATGGTGATATCCCAGTAGGTCTGGGGAAGAAATAGAACAGGTCTGTACCGTTTTCAATAGATGGGCTACATAAAGGCCCCGCTTCGGGTTGTCGCATATGAATCGACCGAATATCCGGGCCGGCCGCCCGGCCAAGGACATGGTGCAGGCGCTGGGCGACCATGTCGTCGAGATCGCGGATGCGCTGTTCATCGAGAAAGGCTATGGCGCAACCTCGATGGCGACGGTCGCGTCGCGTGCGCGGGTCGGCAAGCAGACATTGTATCGCCGCTATCCCAACAAAGCGGCCTTGTTCCGCGAGGTAATAAGGCGCCGGATTGATGCGATGCTGGTGCCGCCCCAGGAAGATCCACCGGGCTGCGATCCACTGAATTATCTGAAGCGTATGGCAGCGGCGGCATTGGACACGGTACTGGAGCCCGAATTTATTACTCTGCACCGCATCGTCATTGCCGAAGCGCTGCCCTTTCCCGAACTGGCTTGTGCCGCCGCCGACAATTGGGGTTCCAGCTTTGTCGGCCGTTGCGTCGCGGCAATCGAGCATGCGCAGAAACTGGGACGTTGCCGAGCGGGAAATCCAGAAGCGATGGCGCAGTGTCTGCTATGGAGTCTGGTGGGCCAGCCGTTCCATAAGGCACTGACCGGGGAGGTCACGTTGACGAACGCCGAGGAGCGGCGAGAACATCTAGAGTTCGGTTGGCGGATTTTTCTTGAGGGTGTGTCGCTGCCTATTCCGCCAAAAGCGGCGTGATACGCCGTTAACGTTAAACCAACGGCTTCAAGTCACCCAGCATCGTCGGGATCAGTTCCGACACTGTCGGATGGATATGCACGGCGCGTTGGATGGTGGTGTAGGGCGCCTTGGCGTACATCACGTCGAGGATGCAGTGCGCGGCCTCGTCGCCGCCGGCGCCCAAAATCGCCGCGCCCAGAATCTCCTTACTGTCGGCATCGACCATGATCTTCATGAAACCCAGCGTCTCGCCCTTTTCCACAGCCCGTCCGACTCGGGTCATCGGCCGCATACCCATAAAGACACGCCTGCCGGATTTGCGCGCTTCCATCTCGGTCATGCCGGCGCGGCCAAGCGGAGGATCGACAAAGAGGCCATAGGTCTGGATTCGGTCGCTAACCCGGCGTGGGTCATTGTCCAGGAGGTTGGCGGCGACGATCTCGAAATCGTTATAGGATGTATGGGTAAAAGCGCCCCGGCCGTTACAATCCCCCATTGCCCAGATACCCGCCGCGCTGGTGCGCAGCTGGTCGTCCACCACGATATAGCCGTTTGCGTCGGTCTCGACGCCGGCCTTTTCCAGCCCCAGATCGGCGGTGTTGGGCGTTCGCCCGACCGCGAGCAGTACATCGGAGCCGACGATCTCGGGCGGCCCCTCGGAGCAGTCGACGCCGACCACGGTATTGTCGCCCTGTGGAGCGAAGCGGATGCATTCGGCATTCAGCCTGACCGCGATGCCCTCCTCTTCGAAGATGTCCTTGACGGCTGCGGAGATATCCTCGTCCTCGCGCTGGATCAGCCTGGAAGCCTTCTCCACGACTGTGATCTCGCTGCCAAAACGGCGGTACATCTGCGCGAATTCCAGCCCAATATAGCTGCCGCCGATGATGACCAGATGGCGGGGAAGGGTGTCGAGTTGTAGCATCGAGCTATTGGTCAGGAACTTCACCGCATCGACGCCGGGCATATCCGGTATCGTCGCCCGGGCGCCGACATTAATGAATATCCTGGGCGCGGACAGCAGTTCGGTTCCGACCCTGATTTCGGTGGGAGATTCGAAACGCGCGTGACCTTCGTAGACGGTGCACCCGGCCATAGTCTTGACCCAGTTTTCGACGCCGGTCCGTGACTTGCCCGACACCGCGTCCTTGCGGGCCTTCACCGCCTTCATATCGACGCCGACCGGGCCGCCCAAAGTCACGCCGAAATCGGCGGCACGCCGCGCCAGATGAGCGGCATAGGCGCTGGCGACCAGCGTTTTGGTCGGGATGCAGCCCGTATTGACGCAAGTGCCACCGAACAGCTTGCGTTCGATCAGCGCCACTTTCATGCCGGCCCGCGTCAGTCGCTCGGCCAGGGGCGGTCCGGCCTGGCCGGCGCCGATGACGATCGCATCGAAAGCCGTAGTCATAGCGTGTGCGACACGATCCAGAACGCACCGCCGATGGCGATCACGTCCTCCAGCAGCGCGACCGGCAGATCTCTTCCGATCGCCTTCGCCAGCCTGCTTCGAAACACATAGCCGCCTAATGTTCCGATCACTGCGCCGACTGCCCCCGCGACGAGGCCGCCGACCAGCGACCCGCCGCCAGTGCCGATAACAAAAGAGCCGCGACATAAACTGACATCGTTGTCTCCCCATTAGCCGCCGGATGAGTGTGAGGACGATAGCGCGGATAGTTCACGCGGCGAAACAATATTGCGGAGTTGTCCTGGGCCGGAGATGGGCGCTTGATAGTGACGCAATCTGGAAACCGGGTGCAAGCGCCGTTAGGGGGAGGCATGGGGGGCGAATCATTTTCCGCAGTGAATGTGAGC
>JAQGIF010000195.1 GCA_028291345.1 Rhodospirillales bacterium
GGGTCAGCGCGCCGGGGTGATGGGACCGCCGCTTCGCGCCCGTTTTTCACAGCCCCTGACGTTATCGGACGTCGCGCGCCATGACGCACTGTCAATCCCGAACGATGATGTCTCATACGATATCTTCACCCAGACGGCGCGGCTGCTTGCGCCCGATCGTCCCGCCATGTTGCCCGATCCGCTCGGCGGTTTGAAGCTTGCACGCATTCTGGGAGTCGGTGTCTCGCAATCGGCGAACCGTCTCGTGACCTATACCAACGCAGTGCAGCCGCTGGCCAACGTTGTGGATGGAATCCTGATCGGCTCGCGGATCGGCGCGCGGAGTGGGGCGGCGCCGCTGGCGGCCGAGCTGCCGCTGCCCGACCCGGTGAAGATACGCGACGATCTGAAGGTTGCGGTGCTCGTCACCGAGACAGAAAGCGATGCGCCGAGCCATTTTCCAGCTCGCACGGCCGATAGCCCGCGCTGCCGCCTCTGGGAGCTGGCCGGGACCGCGATCAGAATCAATGGGCGGATTCCTTTTTTGGAGCCGAGATCAAGCGTGACCTGGGGGGAAGCGGTTTGGGCGGCTGCGACCCGCCGGTCAACGACCTGCCGACCCAGCACACGGCTGACGCCGCGATCCATGCGCTCAACCTCTGGGTAAAGGACGGCAAGGCACCCGCCTCCGCGCCGCCGATTGCAATCTCCTGATCGCCCGCTACGCGCGAGCGCGATGCGGCGGGCAATGCGCTGGCTGGGCTGCGCCTGCCGCAACTCGCCGTGCCGGTCGCGCGTATGGCGGCGTCGGCTCGCCGGACCACTGCCGGCTGGAGGGTTTTGCCGTTCCTTTCGCCAAGGAAGCGCTGCAAGAGCTTTACCCGAACCACGACAATTATGTGGCGAAGGTCAGGGAGGCGGTTGCCGTTGCCGAGAAAGCGGGTTTTCTGCTGCCACCCGAGACGGCCGACGGGATTGGCGAGGCCGAAGCAGCGGCGATACCCTAAGCCGGCGTAATGCTAGCTGGGCCGGGGTGCGTAGGCGCGCATGAAGGTTTCGGCGGCACGTCGCGCCTTGGCCCGAATCTCGTCCGCCGAAGGCTGGGGGATGATGTTTAGAACGCGCTTGAAATGCAGTCCGCTCTGAACCAGACCCAGGAACTCCTCCGCCGCCATGACGCAATCGTCGCTGGCGATCTGCCCCTTCGCCTGGGCGCTCTCCAGATAATCCGCGACCCGGCGGATGCCTTTGCTGGGCCCGCTCTCATAGAATGCCTGCCCGACCGACGGGTTTCGTTGAGCCTCCGAGACGATCAGGCTGTAAAAAGCGGTGGCTTCATCGGCAAGAAGGGCGGTCAGCACGCGTTCAGCGAGACCGGCCAGTATGTCGACCGGATCGTCGCCGACAAGTGGCGGGGCAAAGGCTTCGGCAACGCGGCACTCGCACTGATCCTGGACATGGGCAGCGAACAGTTCTTCCTTGCTTTTGAAATAGTTGTAGAGCGTGCCCTTGGAACCGCCAAGGCGCGATGCGATATGGGACATCGAGGCCGCGGCATAGCCCTCGGCGGAGAATACCTCCCGCGCTATCCCCAGAATCGCTTCACGTCGTGCACCCCGCGCAACACTCAGACGCTTTTCGTTCATTAACGATTTGACCATCGGCCACAGGTTGACGTTTTCTTCGCGATCATAGTAAGTGTACCGTACCGTACGGTCAAGTTTAGCGGTAAATCATTGATGTTTCTTCTGTTCATCGCCCCTCTACGCCGGACGAGTCGAGTCGCCCGATGGCGCGGCGTTTCCCTGGCGACCTTGGCCGCCCTGGCATCTACCGGCTGCGCGGTAGGGCCGGATTTTGCGCCGCCGGCGGCGCCAAAGGTCGAGGGATATACCGTCGAGCCGCTGGCCCCGCAGACCAGCGCCGCGAATGTGGCCGGCGGCGAGGCGCAGCATTTCATCACGGACCAGGACATTCCGGGGCAGTGGTGGTCGCTGTATCATTCCGAGCCGCTGAATACCCTCATCTTGCGGGCGCTGGAGGCGAGCCCCACGCTCGATGCCGCCAACGCGGCGTTGCGGCAGGCGCGTGAGAATTCGGCCGCGGCGCGCGGCGCCTTCTTTCCGGCCATCACAGGGAATGTTTCGGCTACGCGGGAAAAAATATCGACTGCGACTTTCGGCTTCCCCGGCTCGGCATCTTTGTTCAGCGTCAGCACCGCGTCGCTCAACGTGTCCTATCCGCTCGATGTATTCGGCGGCATCCGCCGGCAGGTGGAAGCGACCGAAGCGGCGGAGGACGACCAGCGCTTTCAGTTGGTCGCGGCCTATCTGACTTTAACGTCGAATATCGTCACCACCGCGGTGCAGGAGGCATCGCTGAGGGCGCAGATCGCGGCGACACAGCAGATCGTCGATATCGAGGCACACCAGCTGGATGTGTTGCGCCAGCAATTGACATTGGGCGGCGTCGCCGGCGGTGCGGTTCTGGCGCAGGAAGCGACCTTGGCCCAGGCACGCGCGACCTTGCCGCCCTTGCAGAAACAGCTTGCCCAGACACGCAACCGGCTGGCGACGCTGGCTGGACGCTTTCCCAGCGAGGATATTGGCGCGGCCTTCGATCTGGCCCAGCTGAAGCTGCCGCGTGATCTTCCGGTCAGCCTGCCATCGAAGCTCGTGGCCCAGCGCCCCGACATCAAAGCCGCTGAGGCACAGCTGCATCAGGCCAGCGCCCAGATCGGGGTGGCGACTGCGAACGAGCTGCCGCAGATCAGCCTGTCAGGCAGCTTTGGCAATGTCGGATCGCCAGCGAGCGCCCTGCTCAATCCCGGCATCGGCGTCTGGAGCATCGGCGGTAGTCTGGCGCAGAAGATTTTCGACGGCGGGACATTGCTGCATCAGCGCCGTGCCGCGGTAGCCGCCTATGATCAGGCTGCCGCGCAATATCGTTCGACCGTGCTATCCGCATTCGAGGACGTGGCAAACGTGCTGCGAGCACTACAGGCCGACGCTGATGGGCTAGCGGCGGCCGAGGCGGCATCGCTGGCCGCCGATAAGAGTCTCGATCTCAGCCGCGAGCAATATCAGCTCGGCGCGATCAGCTACACCGCCTTGCTGAATGCCGAACAGCTTGCCCAGCAGTCCCGAATTACATTGGTCCAGGCCCAGGCCACGCGTTTCTCCGATACGGCGGCGCTGTTCCAGGCTTTGGGCGGCGGCTGGTGGAACGAAAAAGTTGGCATGTTCGACGCCGATAAGCCCGGACCCGCGGCCCCAAAGAATTGAAGGAAAGAGCCATGTTGGCAAGGCGAATGATCATCATGCTGGTCGCGGCCGCGGTGGTTTTCGGCGGCGTGTTCGGCTTTATCGCGTTCGGTCATTATATGCGCGACAAATTCATGCACTCGATGGGTATTCCGCCGCAGACCGTTGCGACCATGGTGGCCGGCTCGCAGGAGTGGCAACCCCGGCTCCAAGGCGTCGGCAGCCTGCGCGCGGTTAGTGGCGCGGATTTGAGCGCCCAGGTGGTCGGCACGGTCTCGGCAATCCATTTTGAATCCGGAGCCGATGTGACGGCCGGAACGCTGCTGGTGGAACTGGCGTCGGGCGACGATGTCGGCAAGTTACTGGCGCTGAAGGCTACGGCCGCGCTGGCGCAGATCACGCTCGATCGCGACCAGCGGCAGCTGAAGGTCCAGGGCGTTTCGCAGCAGACTGTGGATGCCGATCTACAGAATCTGAAAAACGCCCAGGCCCAGGTCGTAGAGCAGCAGGCCACGGTCGACTATAAGAACATCAAGGCGCCGTTCGACGGCAGGTTGGGCATACGGCAGGTCGATGTCGGGCAGTACGTGGCCGCAGGTACGCCGATGGTCACGCTGCAGGCACTCGATCCGATATATGTCGATTTTTACCTGCCGCAGCAGTCGATCGCGCAGATTAAGGTCGGGCAAAAGGTCAATGCCAAGATCGACGCCTATCCCGGGCGTGCTTTCCCGGGTGAGATTTCGGCAATCAATCCAAAAATCGACAATGCGACGCGCAACGTCCAGATTCGCGCGACGCTCAAGAACGCCGACCATGCGCTGGTGCCCGGCATGTATGCGACCGTAGAAATCGATGTCGGGAGGCCCGAACGCCATGTGACGCTGCCGGCTACGGCGATCGCCTATAATTCCTATGGCAGCACCGTCTTCCTGGTCGACGACAAGGGCAAAACCGATGACGGCCATCCAGCTCTGGTCGCGCGCCAGGTCTTTGTGACAACGGGCGCCACGCGGGGCGACCAGGTGTCGATCCTGAATGGAGTCAAGGATGGCGACACGGTCGTCGTCGCCGGCCAGATCAAGCTGAGGAATGGCATACCGGTGGTCGTGGATAATACGATCCTGCCGAAATTCGACGCCAATCCCGTTCCGACCGATCAATAACGGAACCCGCCATCATGCATTTCACCGATATCTTTATCAGGCGGCCGGTTCTCGCCACGGTCATCAGCCTAATGATCCTGGTCGTCGGCCTGCGCGCCGGACAGTCGCTCTCCGTTCGCCAGTTTCCCATGACCGAAAACGCGATCATCACGGTCGCGACGACCTTTTACGGCGCCGATCCCGACGTCGTCGCCGGCTTCATCACGACACCGCTGGAGAACGCGATCGCCCAGGCCAGCGGCATCGATTACATGACCTCGACCAGCCAGAGCGGTACCAGCACGATCACCGTCAATCTGGTGCTGAATTATGATTCCGATAAGGCGCTGACCGAGATCAATACCAAGGTCAATTCGGTTCTGAATCAACTGCCCGCCGGCACGCAGCAGCCCGTCCTCAATATTCGGATCGGCCAGTCCGTCGACTCGATGTATTTCGGTTTCCTGAGCGACGTCATGCCGCTGAACCAGATCACCGACTATCTGGTCCGCATCGTGCAGCCCAAGCTGCAGGCCGTTCCCGGGGTCCAGGTTGCTGAAATCATAGGCGGCAAGAATTACGCGCTGCGAGCGTGGCTCGACCCGGAAAAGCTGGCGGCGTTCGGTCTGACCGCGACCCAGGTCGGGCAGGCGCTGCAGGGCAACGATTATATCGCTGGGCTCGGCAACACCAAGGGCCAGATGGTTCAGGTCAATCTGACCGCATCGACCAACTTGCATACGCTGGCCGAATTCCAGAACCTGGTGCTGAAGCAAACAGGCGGCGCCGTCGTGCGCTTGAAGGATGTGGCGAACGTCACGCTGGGTAACGACGATTACGAGACCCAGAATAATCTCTACGGTCACACCGCCATCTTCATCGGCATACAGGTCGCGCCGACGGCCAATCTTCTCGAGGTGCTGAAAGGCTGCCGTACCGCCTACGAAGCCGTCAAGCCTGATTTCCCGGCCGGGCTCAATAGTTCCATCGGCTATGACAGTTCCGATTTCGTCAACAGCGCAATCGCTGAGGTTGAGCGGACCCTGTTCGAGGCGGCCCTGATCGTCACGGTCGTTGTCTTTGCGTTCCTGGGCTCGCTCCGTTCGGTCCTCATCCCGGCCGTCACCATCCCGCTGTCGCTTGTCGGCACGTTGGTGATGATGCTGATGTTCGGCTTCTCGATCAATCTCCTGACCTTGCTCGCGCTGGTGCTGGCGATTGGCCTTGTCGTCGACGATGCAATCATCGTGGTCGAGAACGTCAACCGCCATATGGACGAAGGCCTGAAGCCGATTCCGTCGGCGATCATGGCGGCGCGCGAACTAGGCGGCCCGATCATCGCGATGACTGTGGTGCTGGCGGCGGTCTATGTGCCGATCGGCTTTCAGGGTGGCCTAACTGGCGCCCTGTTCACCGAATTCGCGTTCACGCTGGTCGGCGCTGTCACCGCATCCGCGATCATCGCGCTGACCCTGTCGCCGATGATGTGCTCGCGCCTGCTAAAGCCCCGCGCCACCGACCGCAATGGGTGGCAGGATCGTCTGATCGACATGATCGACCGTCGTTTCGAACAGTTGCGTGACAGATACGAGCGTCTTTTGCACAGCGCGTTGCAGACTCTGCCGGTGATCGTCATGTTCGCGGCGATCGTTCTGGTGAGCCTGATCTTCTTGTTCACCAGCGCCAAGAACGAGCTCGCGCCGAACGAAGATCAGGGATTAGTCGGGAACCTCGCCACACCGGCTCCCAATGCGACGCTGGAGCAGAAACAGATCTATGCCAAGCAGATATACGACAAGCTGTCGTCGTACCCTGAGACCTACATCGTCTTCCAGATCGTGACGCCGGGACCTTTCATTACCGGGATGGTGATGAAGCCCTGGGATCAGCGCAAGCGCACGACGGCCGTTCTGCAGCCGCTGGTGCAGCAGGATATGAACCAGATCACCGGCGCGCGCGTCGTGTCCTTCCTGCCCCCGCCGCTGCCTGGCACCACGGGTGCGTTACCGCTGCAATTCGTGATCGGAACGGCACAACCGTTCGATCAGCTTAACCAGGTTTCTCAGAAATTCCTGCAGGAGGCGACGCAGAGCGGGATGTTCATTTTCCTGGACAACGATCTCAAGCTGGATCAACCGCAATCGACGGTCGTGATCGACCGCGATAAGACAGCGGCACTGGGCCTGCAGATGAGCGATGTCGGCTCATCCCTAGGGGCCATGCTGGGGGGCGGCTATCTGAATTATTTCAGCCTGGACGGCCGATCCTACAAGGTTATCCCACAGGTCCAGCAGCGCTCTCGGCTGAATACCGATCAGCTTCTGAACTATTACATCCCGACCGCCAGCGGCACGCCGGTCCCGCTTTCGACTGTTGCCAAGATTACCACCAAGACGATCCCGGAATCGCTCAACCATTTTCAGCAGTTGAATGAGGCCTCGATCAGCGGTGTCACCATGCCCGGCGTCTCGATGGGTGAAGCGATCAAATATCTCCAGGATCTGGCGAAACGGACGTTGCCCCAGGGCTATACGGTCGATTACGGCAGCCAGGCACGGCAATATATCCAGGAATCCAGTTCATTCCTTGCCACATTCGGATTCGCCCTGATCGTGATCTTCCTGTCGTTGGCTGCCCTGTTCGAAAGTTTCCGCGACCCTCTGATCATCCTGATATCGGTGCCGATGTCTCTGGCCGGGGCGCTGATCTTCATCAGCCTCGGCGTCGGGGGCGCGACGTTGAATATCTATACCGAGGTTGGATTGGTCACGCTGATGGGGTTGATCAGCAAACACGGCATCCTGATTGTCGAGTTCGCCAATAGCCTCCAGCAGCAGGGCAAGGCCAAGCGCGAGGCGGTGGAAATCGCGGCGGGCATCCGACTGCGCCCCATCCTGATGACGACAGCGGCTATGGTCTTCGGTGTCGTGCCGCTGATCGTTTCAACCGGGGCGGGAGCTGTCTCGCGGTTCAATCTTGGGTTGGTGATCGCCAGCGGCATGTCGATCGGGACGCTTTTTACACTGTTTGTCGTGCCTGCTGCCTATGTCCTATTGGCGACCGATCATTCGCGCCTGAGAAGGGAAGCGGAGGCACGCGAAAGCAACGAAGGATTGCCCGCCGAGGCCTGATCGGCTTCAGGGCACCTTGACCAAGGTGAAGCGCTCGCCGGCCGACACGGTCATTGTCACCTGGTTGTCGGCAGTGAATTCGATGCCGAGGATCGAGGGGTTGTTCGCCCCGTCTCCCATGTCATCGGGTACCGGCCGCGGGTGGGTGCCGATGACCCATATCGCCTTGTCCCCAGCCCTCCGATAGTCGGCGTCCATCGTCATTTCGAAGCTGGCGCCGCCCTGGCTGTTCAACCCGTGCATCGCCATCGTGTCCGATTGGAACTCATAGATCATCTTGATCGGCTCCATCTCTTTGACCTGCCATGACCCGACTAGGTGGGCGACGTCGGCATGCGGCAAGGTCAGGAGCTTGGTCCGCGCCTCCTCCGGGTCGGCGGATGCGGGAAGAGATGACAGGGCCAGCAACAGCGCGGCGGCGACGGCGAGTTTCATCTCAGCGCTCCAGCTTGCATCGCATTTCCGCCTGCCCGGTACGATGACCGCCTCAACGATAATCGCTGAGCGCTCTTGCGGATACCGATTTTGTTAGGGCTTCCCACTCAAAACCACATCGCCGAGCGCGCGGACGAAACATTCGAGAGATAGGGTTTGGGCATAGCGTGCTGCACCGGCCCGGCAGCTTTCGTACAGGCCGGGGGTTTCGATCAGCCGCCGGATAGCCATGGCGAAATCGGAAGCTGTTGCGGATCGCGCCAGGACGCCAGTTTCGCCATCGACGATCTGCTCCGCCAGACCGCCCACCGGGGTAGCAACAACTGGCAAGGGAACGCCATAGGCGGCGGCGATGACCCCCGACTGGCTGGCCTCCAGATAGGGCAGGGCGACGGTGTCGGCATCCGCCAGTATCCCACCGATCGCATCCGGCGCAACCCAGCCGGTGGAGATTGAGACGCCCGGCTGCTTCATATGATCGGCAGGAGCGTCGATCTGCCCCCGACCGATGACGCGCAGCGTACAATCGACGCCGTCGGCGCGAAGCTTTGCGAAAGCTTCCAGCAGCATCGGGACGCCCTTATAGGGCAGGATCCGGCCGAAGAAGAGGATGCGAAACGGAGTTGCCGGACGCGTTGGCGGATCTCCGGTCCCGGTAAAGCGGAAGACCGGATGGAAGAGGCGAGCCAGCCGGCTTTCGCCGACATCGCCGCGAGCGAGAAGGCGACCCGCGACATGATCGGAGAAGGTGATGATCCGATCGCTGCCGCGAATCTCCTGGCGCACCAGCCAGTCGAAGACTGGACGTCGTTCTCCCGGGTGGGGATCGGCATCGTGGACGATCAGCAATGTGCGGATGCCAGCACGGCGCGCGCCCCGCTGCAGCGCGAGCCCCCAGATATGGGGCATGACAGTGACGATCGCCTGGACGTTCGCGGCCGACAGGCGGCGGACCAGACGGCGGATGATGAGTGGCAGCAAGAGGGTGCGCAGCAGCAGCGATAATGGGCCGCTAAAGGTCCGTATCGGTAACGAGCGCGCGGTTGGGAATTGCAGCGGAAGCTCGCTTTGAAGCGACGTGGAGACGAAGAGTTCGAAACGTTCGTCCCGCTCCATCGCCTCGGCGATCTGACTGATCAGCGCAGCGCCGGCGCCGAGCCGCCCCCAATAAACGAGGGCGACGGAAATCTTGGCGGGCTGGGATTCGCTATGGGACTCGATGCTGGCCATCGGCAAAGCATTACAGGCCGGGTGGCAAGCAAAGCCAGCGCCTTATCGCTCCACTATCTTGTGGCGAAGGGGCGGTCCGCATACGATATAGTCATGCAGGGCCGATCGAAGCCCTGACTTTGGAGAAGAAGACATGAGCGCGCCGATTTATGAAATTCCGGTACGCCGGATCGATGGTTCCGCCGCTTCGCTGGCCGATTATCAGGGGTCGGTGATGTTGATCGTCAATGTTGCGTCGGCTTGCGGTTTGACCCCGCAATATGCCGGGCTCGAGCAGGTTTACGAGAAGTATCACGACAAGGGCTTCACCGTCCTCGGCTTTCCCGCGAACGATTTCGGTGCGCAGGAACCTGGGACGAATGAAGAAATCAAGGAGTTCTGTACGTCGAAATTCGACGTCCAATTCCCGATGTTTCAGAAGGTCGCAGTGAAGGGCGATGCACAGCACCCGCTTTATCGCTTCCTCACGAAGGCGAAATCCGAATCCGAGGGCGACAAGGATAGCGGCCTGCGCCGAACCTTGGCGCAGCACGGGCTGGGCCCCACCAACGATACCGACATATTGTGGAATTTCGAAAAATTCCTGATCGGCAAGCATGGCGATGTGGTCGCGCGGTTTGCGCCGGATATCACGCCGGAGGACCCGCGGGTCGTGCATGCCATCGAAAGCGAACTCGCGAGGGCTTGACCACGCCCTGTTGGTTCCGGTGGTCGGGCCTTCCTGGAATCGGCCGGAACCAATGCGGCGGAAACGGTATTCTATCGGTACTTCTACCGAGGGAGAGATAGATGTCGACCATCAGGAAAACCGCAAGCATGACCGAAAAATCGGTCGACCGCATTAAGGCCGAAGCGCGTGCGCGCTGGGACAAGCTGACGGACGAGGATTTCGACTCGATCAAAACGAGTGTCGCGGAATTGGCGACCCGCCTCCAGGCCCGCTATGGCCTGACCGCCGAAGAGGCGAAGAAGCAGGCCGATGAGTTCATGGCAACCGTCAACGAAGCCGCCTCCGACGCGTATGATCGCGCAGTGGCAGCGCTCGACGATGCGGCGCACCGTGTCGACCAGGTGGTCAAAGATAATGCCTGGGCAACTGTCGGCGGCGCGCTGCTGCTAGGCGGGATCATCGGCTATCTGATGGGCAGCGAGCCGCACCATCGCTCGCGCTGGTGAGAAAAAACCTGAAACCAGGTGTTTACGATGCCTGTTTCAGCTTTTCCCAGCTGGTGTTGCGCATGCTCTGCCGATCCTGCATGCGCGTTAGCCAGGCGCCGAGCCGCGGATGAGATTTCAACAGCGCCACGCTTTCGGGTGTGGCGCTGAAGAATTCCATTTGCGGCGCCAGCATCAGGTCCGCGATCGACAGGCTGTCGCCGGCGACGAAAGCGTTGTCGCCGATCAGCCGATCTAACTCCGCGAGGCAGATTGCCGCTTTGGGAATTGCCGCCGCGACCGCGGCTTCATCGGTCGGCATGCCGAAGGCCGGGGCGATGACACGATTGAAGGAGATCGTCGCGCTGATATCGCGGAAAAAATACCAGTCGACAATCCCGACCATCTGATCCATCCGCGCCGCCGCGCGCGGCTCGATCGGGCGCAGTGCGATGCCAGGCAAGACAGCATCGACATAGCGAAGAATCGCCTGAGTTTCGTAGAGCTGGAAATCGCCATGCGCGAAGGCTGGGATTCGACCGAATGGATGGCGCCCGAGATGGGCCGGCTGCTTGGTCTCCATCGGCGCCATGGGCACCAACGTGTAAGGCGCCGCTTTCTCCTCCAGCCCGAGCAGCGCCGCACGAACGTAAGGACTGCCGGGAATGCCGTGCACGGTAATGTCGGCCATCGAGGTCTCCGTCTTGCCAAATGCCGCATGAAGGCTCACCTCATAGCGCCACAGCCCGTAGGCTGGAACTAAAATCATCGGGTCTCGTGTGAGCAACAGGTTGGAATCGCCCTGCGTGAAGGTCTGCCAATTGGACCACGCCAAAGGGGTCTGCGTCGGTTGCCTGCGCACGCTCGCGGAAATCGCCAGCTGGTCGCAAATCTCCAGCGAAGAGCGCGCCCGCATCATGGCCGATCTTCTCGAGCGCAAGGCGCCATGATCCTGCAAGGTCAGGCTGCCTCGAATTCTCCCTCTCTTTACGATTCACTTGTTGTATAAGTCCGGCGTTCACGGTCACAACGTCGTGGAAAGACACTCGGGAGGATAATGATGCGGTTCGGCTATCACGCGACCATGTGCAATCCGGCATTCTATTCGGAGCTTGCAAAGGCGGCCGAGGCGGTGGGGTTTGATACTTTCACCCTCCCGGACAGCATCTGCTACCCCGAGCACGCCGACTCCAAATATCCATACAATGACGACGGATCCCGCGAATTCCTGGACGGCGTGCCGTTCATCGACCCCTTCATCGTAACGGCCTGGATGGCAGCGGTCACTGCCAAGCTCAAATTCTCGACGTCGGTGCTGAAGCTGCCCATCCGCAATCCGGTGCTGCTGGCGAAGCAGGTCACCAGTATCGCAGTGATCACCAATAACCGCTTCGAACTGGGCATTGGCCTCAGCCCTTGGAAGGAAGATTTCGACGCAACCGGTACGGACTACAAGTCGCGTGGAGAGCGGATGGCCCAGATGATCGAAATCATCCGTGGCCTCTCGACCGGCGAATATTTCGGCTATGAGAGCGAATATTACCAAATCCCGCGCATCAAACTGTGCCCGGTGCCGAACAAGCCGGTCAGCATCCTTTATGGCAGCCATGCCGAGCCCGGCCTGCGCCGCGCTGCGCGGCTGTGCGATGGCTGGATCAGCGCCGGCGGCCATATGAACGAAATCGCCGACATGATCGGGCGGCTGAAGGACTATCGAAAGGAATATGGACGCTCAGGCCCTTTCGACCTGCAGGTCATGGGCCCTGAAGTCTATCATCCGGACAGCGTGAAGCGGCTTGCGGATCTGGGCGTCGATGAAGTTCATGCGGCATTCCGCGACGCTTATGCAGGCGGGACCGACAACCGCACGCTGGAATCGATGATCGCCGAGATGAACCATTATGCCGAGACGGTGATTCACAAAGTGCGGTAGGCGCATGGCCGACTTCCTGCTGGCCATTGATCAGGGCACGACCTCGACCCGCGCGATCGTCTTCGATCGCGGGTTCCGGCCGGTCGCGATGGCGCAGCGGGAACTGCCGCAATATTTTCCCCAGGACGGCTGGGTCGAGCACGCGCCGCGCGAAATCCTTGACGCCAGTATCGCGATGGCGCGCGGCGCTTTGGCCAAGGCAGGGCTGGCGGCCGGCGATATTGCCGGAATCGGCATCACCAATCAGCGCGAAACCACCATCGTCTGGGACCGCGCGGACGGCGAGCCGATCTATCCCGCGATTGTCTGGCAGGACCGGCGGACCAGCGGCGAGTGCGCCCGCCTCCTGTCCGAGGGCGCGGACTCGCTGATCGCGGCCAAGACCGGGCTGCTGATCGACCCCTATTTCTCGGCGACCAAGATCGCCTGGATTCTGGATCATGTGCCGGGCGCCCGGGCGCGGGCAAGACGCGGCGAGCTCGCCTTTGGCACGGTCGACAGCTTCCTGCTGTGGCATCTGACCGGCGGGAAAGCGCACCGCACGGATGCCGCCAACGCCGCCCGCACGATGTTGTTCGACATCCACCGTCAGCAATGGGACCAGGAGTTGCTGGTTCTCTTCGGCGTGCCCCCGGAAATGTTGCCCGATGTGCGGGACAATAGCGACGATTTCGGCGCGACTGACGCCGCTATGTTGGGCGCACCGGTTCCCATCCTCGGCATGGTCGGTGACCAGCAAGGCGCTTTAATCGGCCAGGGCTGCGTCATGCGCGGCATGGCCAAGAGCACCTACGGCACCGGCTGTTTTCTGGTGCTGAACAGCGGCGAGCAGGCCTTATCCTCCAGGCATAAGCTTCTGACGACCGTCGCCTATCGCATCGCAGGACGGACGACATTCGCGATGGAGGGCAGCATCTTCGTCGCCGGCGCAGTCGTGCAGTGGATGCGCGACGGGCTGAAGCTGATCAGCGATGCAGGCAGCAGCGAGACGCTGGCCGCATCGATCGGCCACGATCACGGCGTCCATTTCGTGCCGGCCTTCACCGGGCTGGGCGCACCCTATTGGGACCCCGAGGCGCGAGGCGCGATCCTGGGGCTCAAGCGGGATACCGGAATCGCCGAGATCGTCAGCGCCGGGCTCCAATCGGTCTGCTACCAGACGCGCGACCTGCAGCAGTCGATGGCGGCGGACGGGTTGATGCCTGACACGCTGCGGGTTGATGGTGGAATGGCGGCGAACAGCTGGCTGATGCAATTCCTGGCGGATCTGCTCGGTGTGACGGTCGAGCGTCCCGCGATGACCGAGACGACCGCGCTGGGCGCCGCCTATCTTGCCGGGCTGCGTGCCGGATTCATCGGCTCGCTCAACGAGACAAGGGATTTGTGGCGGGCGGATCGCATTTTTCATCCCATCATGCCGACCGGTGACCGCGACCGGCTCTATGCCGGGTGGCAGCGCGCCGTCGCCCGCATCACCGGCTGAACCAGGAGACGGATATGTCCGCGCCGAAACTGAAGCTGGATCACAGCGTCGTCCATGTGTCCGATCGCGAGCGCTCGGATCGATTCTATCGCGATGTGCTGGGGGCGGAACTGGTCGGGGTCGCTTCGGTTCGCATGTATCGGTTCGGCGACGCACAGCTGAACGTCCATGGGCCCGGCCTCGACGCCAAGCCCGTCGCGCGTATTCCCGTGCCGCCGGGTGGCAGCGATCTCTGCTTCGAATGGCCCGGCCCGATCGAGGAGGCGGTGGCGCATCTGGCGCGCTGCGGTGTGGCGATCGATTGCGGTCCACAGCGCGGTTTCGGTGCGCGCGGGCTCGGCGACAGCGTCTATTTCCGTGATCCTGATGGAACGCTGCTGGAGTTCATCTGCTATTTGCAGCAGTCATATAGTCCGGGCTAATAAAACGTGATCTTTGACGAGATCGTCCGGTAGGTTGCGTGCCAGAATGATGTGCCGCTGATAGTGGCGGCGTGTGACAGCGTCCTCGAAGAAATCCAACTTGAGTTCGAATCGCTTCTGATGAGACCGACACGGCTGACCGATCAAGCCATCGGCGGAAGTCGAAGTGACGATCGCAATGTGGCCGATGCTGGAAAACGAGGCGCGGGCTTTGCGGGCGGCAAATGATTGGCAGATGTCCATTTCCGATGGCGATTTAACGGTTTGGGGGCGGTGGCTTCGGTCCCCGCGGTCGACGAAAAGGCGGCCCCCCGGCGATCGGTTTTTGTTTTAAAGCATTGGGCTGACATGGCGCGAAAGGCCTTGTACAAACCTCAATAATAGCTGGAGCAAAAAACACACATTAGGGAAGGACGCCCGATGCAATTGGGAATGTTCATGATGCCGAACCATCCGCCGCACAGGACCTATGCGGATGGCCACGCCCATAATCTCGACACGTTGCGCTTTGCCGATCACCTTGGCTACGTCGAAGGCTGGGTGGGCGAACATTTCACGTCGAAGCGCGAGCCGGTGCCTTGCCCCGACATTTTGATCGCCCAGGCCCTGGTCCAGACCAAGACTATCCGGCTTGGCGCAGGCGCGTTCCTGCTACCCTATCACGTGCCGGCAGAGCTGGCGGCGCGCATCTCTTATCTGGATCATATCTCTGGCGGTCGCTTCATGGCCGGCATCGGCGCCGGGGGGCTGCCGACCGATTACGAACTGTTCGGAGTCGACGGTGCGCACGGCCAGCATCGCGAGATGATGAACGAGTCGATCGACCTGATGGTAAAATTATGGACCAGTACCGGCCCGTTCGAATATAACGGCAAATATTACAAAGGCGGCCGCACCGATGGCATCCCTGGGTTGGGCCTGAAATTCCACCTGCAGCCGCTGACCAAACCGCATCCCACGATCGCCATCGCCGGCCTCAATGAATATTCCCCGACGCTGAAATTCGCCGGCAAGCGCGGCTTCATGCCGATGAGTCTGGCCTGGAGCCCCGACTATCTGCTGACCCACTGGCAGGCCTACAAGGAGGGCTGCGAGTCCGCCGGCCGTGCGGCCCTTCGCGCCGACTGGCGAGTGGGCTGTGAGACCTATATCGCCGAAACCGACGGCGAGGCCCGCAAGCGTGCCATCAATGGCGAGATCGGCAATAGCTGGCGAACCTATCTGCTGCCGATGCTGAAGGAATGGGGCATGCTCGGTGCCTGCAAGCACGACCAGAGCGTGCCGGACTCCGATGTGACGGTCGAATATCTGGTCGACAAGGTCTGGATCGTCGGCAGCCCACGCACTGTTGTAGAAAAGCTCGGAGCCATGCGCGACAAGGTCGGCCAGTTCGGCTGCCTGCTGCAGGTGATTTATGACCATATCGATGAGTTCGAGGCCTATCGCTATTCGCTGACGGCTCTCGCTGAGGAGGTGCGGCCGGCATTCGCGACCGCCCGGCAGGCCGCGGCGGAATAGAGATGCACAATCTGGAGGACGATCTGTATTTCGGCGCGCCGTTTATCGACACGGATGAATGGCGCGATATCCCACGCCGTCACCGTTATATCCATGGCGGGTTCGAAGGCACTGAGACGCTCTTCGCGTTCTATTTTCCGACCGACGAAGAATATCGGGGCCGCTTCATCCATATGCTCCAGGGCGGGACCGGCGGCAGCGAACACACCGCCTACCAATCGGTGTTGGGCGAGACCGACATGATCGATTTCGCGGCGCAGTGCGGCGCGTTCTATGTCGAATCCAATCAGGGCCATGTCGATATCAGCGGCGAATATATGAAGATGGACCCCAGCATCACCAGCTGGCGGGCCAGCGCCCAGACCGCGCGATATGCCAGCAAGCTGGCGACCGAGATTTATGGGGAGCCGCCGCACCACGCCTATTTGCTGGGTGGCAGCGGCGGTGGCCTGCGCGCCGTCGTCTGCATGGAAAATACCGATGGCGTGTGGGATGGCGGCGTGCCCTATATCGCCGGGCCCTGTGCGCTGAACGGCCCGTCCGTGGTCATCAATGCAGCCCGGGCGCTGGGTCCGAAAGTCCATGACGTCATCGACGCGATGGCGCCCGGCGGCAGCGGCGATCCGTTCTCCGGGCTGAACGCCGAGCAGCGTGAAGCATTGGCACTGTTCTACCGGGTCGGGTTGCCGCGCGGATCGGAATTCGCGCTGAAGGGCTCGGCGATGGATGTCACCATCGGCATGGCGATCCTGACTTCGACCCTGTTCTATGACCCGACTCTGGTCGATGATTTCTGGTCGATTCCCGGCCATATCGGCGCCGACGGAGGGCTGGTGGGCAGCATCATCGATGTCCGCGCCAAGGTGAAGAAGATCCTGACGCGCCGTGACCTGGGGGATAATCCGGATGTGGCGGTGACCCAGGGCTTCTGGGGCCAGTCGAACGACGCTTCCCCGCTCGGGCTTATTCTCGACGGTCCAGTCAATCTCGCCAGGATTCCGGGCTCGCGAATCACGGTGCTGAGCGGCGCGGAGGAGGGGCAGAAGCGCGTCTGCATCGCGACCGCCGGCGACGCCTTGCTCGTCGGCCTGCATATCGGCGAGAAGCCGCTGGAAAAGATCGCCGTCGGCGACGAGCTGGCGATCGACAATCGCGCTTTCCTGACCTTCTGTTACGGCCATCGCCATCAAGTCGACCGGCCGCTGCCCTCGACCGCGGCATTGTGCGCGCTGGGTCGGCCGATTTATCCGCAGCGGCCGATCAACCAGGCAACGACTTTGGTCGGTGTGGGCCAGACCGGACGCTTTTCGGGCAAGATGATCTTCGTGAATAATATGTTCGACACGAACGAACTGGCCTCGAATGCCGCCGACTATATTCCCTTGGTCAAGCAGCAGTTCGGGGCAGAGATCGGCGACCGGTTCCGGCTTTGGCTCAACGACAATACGACCCATATCGGCCCGACCGATGCCGTGTCATCGACCTATTTGATCCCCTTCATGGGATCGGTGCAGCAGGCGGTGCGCGATGTGATCAGCTGGGTGGAGGACGACACGCCGCCGCCCGCCAGCACCGGTTTTCACTTCACACCTGATGAGGGGATGGCGCTGTTGCCCATGGCGGAGACTCGCCTCGGCGTTCAGCCCGTGGTCACCGCGATGGCTAACGGCGCGGTTCGCGCCGAGGTGGCGGTCGGCGAGGCGGTTCGTTTCGAGGTCAAAGCCGAAGCGCCGCCGGGTGCGGGCACGATCATCGCCGTCGAGTGGGATTTCGATGGCGCCGGCCTGTGGCCGATCAAGCATGCCGGGATCGATGGGAATGCGACGCGGGTCGGCCTTTCGGTTACCCATCGGTTCGACCGCCCGGGTACTTACTTTCCATCCGTCCGCGTGACCGCCCATCGCGAGGGCGACGTCGAGGCGGTGCATCGCCGGCAGATCAATCTGGCGCGCGTGCGCGTCGTGGTGAGCTAACCGCCGCGGAGATATCTGACCGCGCGGTCGCGCCGGAACAGGTAGAGCAGCACCCGCAGCGCCTCGCCGCGCGACGTGTTGAGTTCGGGGTCGCGGGTTATGATCAGCTTGGCGTCGTCCGCGGCGATGGCAAGCAGGTCGCCGTGGCGCACGGGATCGGCCAGCTTGAAATCCGGCATACCGCTTTGCTTGGTACCGAGCAGGTCGCCGGCACCGCGCAACTTCAGATCTTCCTCGGCGATGCGGAAACCGTCCTCAGTCTCGCGCAATATGGCGAGCCGTTCGCGGGCCGTGCCGCCCAGCGGACCGGCATAGAGCAGCAGGCAGGTCGAGGCTGCGCTGCCACGCCCGACCCTTCCGCGCAGTTGGTGGAGCTGAGCCAGGCCGAAGCGCTCGGCATGCTCGATCACCATGATCGTCGCCTCGGCCACATCGACGCCGACCTCGATGACGGTCGTTGCCACGAGAATATCAAGCGCGCCGGCGATGAAGCCGGCCATCACCGCATCCTTCTCGGCAGCCTTCATCTTGCCGTGGATAAGCCCGACGCGCCCCCCCTCGACTTGGCCGCCGAAGCGCGCATGGAGCAGGGCGAAGCGCTGCCGCGCCGCCGCTAGGTCGCTCTCGTCCGACTCCTCGATCAGCGGACAGACCCAGTAGATGCGCGCCCCGCCGGCGATCGCGCGGCCCAGCCCGTCCAGCACCTCATCTAGGCGCTCGATGGCGACGGTGCTGGTCTTGATCGGTGTGCGGCCCGGCGGTTTTTCGTCCAGGCGGGAGACATCCATGTCACCATAGGCGGCCAAAGTTAGGCTGCGCGGGATCGGCGTCGCGCTCATCACCAGCGTATCGACGCCCTGTCCCTTACCCGTCAGAGTTGCACGCTCATCAACGCCGAAGCGGTGTTGTTCGTCAACAACGACCAGCGCCAAATCTGAGAATACAACGTCGGGTTGCAATAGCGCGTGAGTGCCGATGACGATCTGGATACGACCCTCGGCCAGCGCCGCCAGCGTCTGAGTCCGCGCCTTGCCCTTGTCCCGTCCGGTCAGCAACGCGACGTTGACGCGCATGTTCTGGCAAAGCGGCGCGATGGTTGCCAGATGCTGCCGCGCCAGAATCTCGGTGGGTGCCATCAGGGCGGCCTGCCGGCCGGTCTCTAGTGCCGCCAGCATCGCCAGGAACGACACAACGGTCTTGCCGCTGCCGACGTCGCCCTGAAGCAGCCTGAGCATTCGGTGGCTGTCGCCCATGTCATGGATGATCTCGGCCAATGCTCGCTCCTGAGCACCGGTTAGGCGATAGGGCAGGGCGGCCAGGGCGGCTTGGCGCAGGTGCCCGTCACCGACATTGGGCTTGCCGCCGCTGCGCCGGTTATGCTCGCGGATCAGCGCGAGGGCCAATTGATGCGCCAGCAGCTCGTCATAGGCCAGACGTTGCCGCGCCGCCGTCTCCGGCAGCAGGTCGGCCTCGCTCTCAGGGTTATGTGCGGCAGTGATCGCTGCCTTCCAATCCGGCCATGCGCGCTGCCGTTGCAAACCGGCATCGAGCCATTCCGGCAAAGGCGGCGTGCGCACCAGTGCGCTGCGCATCATCCGGTCCAGCATCGGCGCGGTCAGCCCGGCGGTCAGGCGATAGATCGCCTGGACGATGGCAATGCGGTCCCGCGCCGTGACTGGCAATATCGCATCGGGATGCGACATTTGGGGCATGCCATTATAGAATTCGATCTTGCCGCTGACCAACCGCTTTTCACCGATCGGCAGCTGCCGCAGCAGATAAGGGCCGCGGACATTGAAGAAAACCAGTTCGATAAATCCAGTCTCGTCGCGGCAGCGTACGCGGTAAGGCGTCCGGCCCCGGCCGGATTGGTGGCGGTCGATGGTCAGTTCCAGGGTCGCGACGCAGGGCTGCTTCAGCTCACCGATCTTGGGCGTGTAGCGGCGGTCGAGCAGGGCGACAGGCAAGTGCCACAGCATGTCGACGATCTCGGGCCCCGCGACCTTCGCCAGCATCCTCGACAAATGCGTACCGACCCCGCCCAGCGACGATACCGGCTGGAACAGGGGTTCGAGCACGACCGGTCTGGTCTTGGCGCGCGAGTCTGTGGGGGCGTTCATGGACGAAGTTTACAACCTGGCAGCCGGCTGGCCATTAGCTGCGACTGAAAGGCACGCGATTCGCCTGTTTGCGATCGATCCAACCGCCGTTCCGCTGCTGAGCTGCTCTTAACTAACGCTGCAGGGTCTGGTAATGGAATCTGATTCCAAAAATTACATTATAATTTGTTAGTTCGCGTTGGAAAACCTATGACGAGCCCGCTACGGACCGAATCCTGGGAAGAAGTTTATCTCTATTGGCTGTCGCGGCACGTGGACGGTCAGCCGCCTAGGCGCGCAGATATCGACCCAATGATCGACCTGCCGCATATGGCGTCGAATCTCATCATGATCGAACTGCGCCACGACGGGGCCGAATATCGCCTCATAGGCAGCGAGGTCGTCAGCTATTTCGGGGTAGATCGCACCGGAAAAGAGGTGGGCACCAGCAATGTCGATCCCAAGCAGCTGGAAGCATGGCGGCGTGCCGTCGGGTCGGTTGGACGCAATGGGCAAGCGCATATGCTGATATCGCATTATCCGGGCGGGACGAAGTCGACAGTCGCTTTGCTGGTGCCGCTGGCGCCCGATGGCGATGGCGTGACGAAGGTGTTCGGCGCCGCCTTCTTTGGGCAGCCTTTTCCCATCACCGACGCCTTCAAGGACCTGGTCGTGAACGAGGTCGTTCTGAATCTCTGATTACCAGAGGTTCTTGCCGTCGATCACCACCACGGGTACCGATTCGAAATCGAAATCCGCAATCAGCCGGGCATTCACCCCCACCCTGGGATTATCGAAATCCGGCGTGCCGGTCGACCAGTCGGGCGATTCGCTGTAGGTCGTGCAGCCGCAGGTGCCGCAGAAATGATGCTTGACCGTCCTGGTGTTCCAAAGATAGGTCGCGACCTGCTCGGGCGGCGTCTTCAGCTCGAACTGCGCCGGCTTGTAATAGGCCCACAGCACGCCGCGCTTGGAACAGAGGGAACAGGTGCAGCGGGTGATGCTCTCCGGCGCCGCATCCAACTCGAATTGCGTCGCGCCGCAATGGCAGCTTCCCTTGATCATGGTTCTCTCCCTCCTGTGCCGGGGACCGGAATGGTGATTTACCTCGCTCACCTGACCTGGGTTCCGACGCCAGATCAATCACGGGAAGCGGAAATGCGCCACTAGCCTCACAGCCAATTACGTCGAGAACGAGCCACGTGGTTTCGGGGACATACCAGAAAGTCCCGATCAAATTACGGATGTAGAGATCAACAACAGGAAATATGGAAATGTTCCACATAAAACCAATTAAAGAGCTATACTTATAGTCGCAGAATGTAACTTCTACTAATATGGACATTATCTGGATTAAAAATGCCAAGGGTATTGTAAAACACTTTCAGTTTATTACATCTGCTTTATCTCAGCCGGCGGCCCTAAGCGCGTAACGCTGATCGAGCACAGACTCGAGGAGTCGCGTTTATGAATCGCATAAATTTCTTATTGTTTTTAGTTGCCACCACGGCGGCCTGGTCTCCGGCAAGTTTCGCGCAAAGGCAAACGGCGGTCGGCCCAGGGACAATTCCCTTGAACGCGACGGGCGTACTTAACGGTGTCGATTTATCGGTTTCGGGGACGACGGGGACGTTGAGCGTCGGCGTGCCCGGCGGTCCGCAAATGGATATCTTCACCCACAACAATCCCCCTGTCGCTGGGCTCGTCGCGGTTTCCACTGCGGCGTCCAGCCAGGGCAACATTGTCTTCAACAGCAGTTCGACCGTCTATGGCGCGATCGGCGTCACTCAGCCGGGAGGGCCGTTTCTTCTCAACATCACCGGCGGCAATCCGGGAACGGCGGTAAATTTCATGGGCCCGGTCTATGCGACCACTCTGGGAGTCTCGGGAACCGGCGCGGTGAATTTCAATAGCGGCTCGACGAAGGTAACGGCCACGAATTTCGCCGCCGACGGCACGATCGGTCTTGCCCCCAATTCGATCGTCATCGGTGCTCTGACGACCACTGCAGGGGCAAATACCGGCACGTTGGCGCTAGGCGGCGGGAGTGTGCTGAACGGGGCGGTGGGCGGCGCGGTCGGGCTCAGGTCGATCAATGTCGTCGGGGGAAGCAACGCCGCAGGGGTTACCGCGACGATCACCGGCGCGGTCGATGCCTTCGCATTTTCTCTCGGGACCAACACGTTGAATATCGGCGGCGCTCTGACGATCGCCAATCTTGGGGCGAGCGGAGTGATCAATACTGTGCTGGCCAGCCCCACGGTCTTTGGCAATATCAGGCCCGTCGGCGCGACCAATCTTGGGCCGGTGCTCGGGATCAACGTGACCGTCCCGACGACCGCCTTCATCCCGGTCGGAACCCAATTCAACATCATTCAGACCCAGGCTGGAACGCTGCAAAGCGGCACGAACGGCAGCGTCGTAACGGTGACGATAAAAGACCCCACCAATCCGCTCTACACTTTCGCCGCCGTCCCGGTCGCCGGCACCGTCGCCGGTCTAGTGACGATCCGAACAACCGGCATTCCGTTGATGGCGGCGGTAACGCCGCCTATCGGAGTTGTTCTGCCGCCCACGGCGCCGGTTGCGGCCGTGGTCGCACCAGTTCTGCTGGCCATCGCTCCGACCGCGCCCGCGCCTGGCGCAACCCCGACGGCGCCGGCCGCGGCTCCGCCCTCCGACCTCGTCGCCACGGTTTTGCCGGCGATCAATTCCTTGGCGACGCCCGGCGCGGTTGTCGACGCGGTTGTGCAGCTTGCTCCGTCAACTCCAGACCTCGTGGCGCCCCTCGTGACGTTTCAAGGAACGCGGGAGTTCGAGGAGCTTTGGATGTCACGTCTGGACGATGTCATGTGTGGCGGGGTCGATCAGACCGACCGCGCCAACCCGTCCGAGGGAGATAGTGCCTATTGCCATGTGAATGTGCCCCGCAGCGGCTGGTGGGTGAAGGGCTTCGGATATTTCGGCAACCAGGATGATCGCGGGCAAGCACTCGGAGGCTATGACTCCAAGATTTATGGCGGGATGGTCGGCTACGACATGCCTCTCGGGCTGGACACGCGCGCGGGCTTGGGCATCGGCTATGCGCGAAGCACGATCGATGGGGCGCAGTTCGATGCCAGGACCAGCTTCAACACCTATCAAGCGACGGCCTATCTGATTCATGAGATCGGACCATGGTTCGTCACTGGCGACCTGTCGATCGGGCTGAGCGATTATTCCGGAACGCGGTCCATCCTCTTTCCCGCGATCGATCGTACCGCGCACGCCGGGTATGATGGGCAGGATTACACGGCCTATATCGCCACCGGTTATCATTTTTATGCTGACGGATTCACCGTCACCCCTCTGGCCTCGCTCCAATACACAAATGTTAACGCGGACGGCTACACGGAGACCGGCGCCGGCGATATCAATCTCAAGGTGCGGTCCCAGAATTACGATTTTCTCGAGTCCGGTCTGGGCGTGAAGGTGGCGCGCGACGTCCAATCCGATGATGGGACGTTCGTTCCGGAAATCCACTTCAAATGGCTGCATGCGCTCAGCAACCCGACGCTGAAAAACACAGCTTCGTTCGCTGTCACGGGTTCCCCGACTTTTACGACGCCTGGACTGAAGACCGCTAACGACACCCTCGACCTTGGCGTGGGCGTAACGCTGCTTTCCAACGGGAAAAGATGGTCGGTTGAAACCGCCTACGATTATGAATGGAGAAGTGACGAATACTCCGCTCATCAGGGAATGGTGAAGTTCACTTACCGGTTCGGCGGTGACGCCACGGATGTTTGCGACTGCGCGGCGCCAATCCAGGTTCCGGTTGTCGCGGCCACGCCGTCGGTTCCGAAGACCTATCTGGTGTTTTTCGACTTCAACAAGTCGGACCTGACGACGCAAGCTATCACTATTGTCGGCCAGGCGGCGACGAACGCGGGTCCAGCCAAGGTCACCCAGCTCGAAGTGACTGGACATACCGATACGGTTGGCTCCGATGGCTATAATATGCGCCTGTCCCGCCGCCGCGCGGAATCAGTCGCAGCCGAGTTGGAGAAGGATGGCATCCCCGCCAGCGAAATCGCGATCTTCGCCAAGGGTAAGCGCGACCTTTTGGTTCCGACCGCTGATGGCGTGAAGGAGCCACAAAACCGGCGCGTCCAGATATCCTACTCGGGGGAGCCGTCTGCTTAGGTCCTCGTGATTGCGGCCTGGCGATACGCCCGCAGGTTCAACCTGCGGGCGTATCTTTTAATAAGCGCGGCCATAGTATGTCCGCTCGGCCTGTTCGAATTGGGTCATGCCATCCGCGGCGACAATGCTCGGCGTCTGCACACCCCTTACCGGTTTGGTCAAAGTTGTACAGGGCCGGATCGGTCCAAGCCGTGTGGACGAATATGTCGGGCTTGAGTCGCTTTTGTTCGTAGCCAGCGCCATTGCGTCATATTTTTCGGTGCGGCACGTCGATGGAACACGCGCCAACGCGAGGTTTGAGCGCGTTGGCGCCATTTGTTTTATCGTTGGGCTTCTCAGTCTTGCGGTTATCGCCCTGCTTTTCGCGTATTAAGCCATTTGACAGACGCCCGAGAGGATAGACCTGCGGGGGCTGCGGTCTATATACAGGCGCGACCATGAGTGTTCCCGCGAATTCCAATACAGATCCTGCCCTACCACCCCACGAAGCGCTTGACGCCCTGCGCCGTAAGCTGGGCTTCCGCGCATGGCATCGGGGTACGCGTGAAGCAGATTTTCTGATCGGCAGTTTTGCCGACCGTCATCTCAAGGAGTTCGATGAGGTCGGGCTGCGGGCGTTCGAGCGGCTGATGAAAGAAAACGACCCCGACATCTATGAATGGATGACCGGCCGCACGCCGGTGCCGCCGGAACACGATAATCCGGTCACTGTGTTGCTTCGCCAATTCCGCCTGCCTATGGCATCATCGTGAGTACATTACCGAAAATAGGCCATTCAAAGCCGCCCACAGGTGGCTCGGCCAAGCCCGACCTGGCGAAATTTGGGCTGCCCGCGTTCGATTTCGCGCCTGGCCGCAAACTGACCCTGGCAGGCGCGCCCGAGGGGCATGACGCGCGATTGCTGGTGGAGCTGATCGCGCGGGAACAGCGCGACCTGCTCCATATCGCGTCGGACGACGGGCGCATGGCGCGGCTTTCCGACCTGATCGCCTTCTATGATCAGGCACTTGAGATCGTCACATTCCCGGCCTGGGATTGCCTGCCCTATGACAGGGTCTCGCCCAATGTCGAGATCGTCGGGCAGCGTATCGCGACGCTTGCCAAGCTGCTGGCCCCGGCAAAAAAGCCGCGCCTGATTATCGCCACCGTCAACGCGGCCGCCCAGCGTGTGCCGCCGCGCGAGATGGTGCGCAACGCCGCATTCTCGGTGGCCGTCGGCGACCAGGTCGATATTGCGATATTGCAGCTGTTCTTTGCCGAGAACGGCTATAACCGTGCCGAAACCGTACGCGAGGCCGGCGAATATGCTGTGCGCGGCGGTATCGTCGACTTATTTCCCCCGGGCTTCGAGGAGCCGGTGCGGCTCGATATGTTCGGCGACGAGTTGGAGAAGATACGCAATTTCGACCCGATCTCCCAGCGCACAACCGGGGAGCGGGATCAGCTGTCGCTGCAGTCAATGGTCGAGTTCACTTTGGACGAGCCGTCGATCGCGCGCTTCCGCGCCGGCTATCGCGAATTGTTCGGTGTCGTCACCAACGACCCGCTCTATGAGGCGGTCAGCGCCGGACGGCGCTATGCCGGGATGGAGCATTGGCTGCCGCTGATGCATGAGCGGATCGAGACGATCTTCGATTATGCGCCTAAGGCGGCTTTGTCGCTCGATCCGCAGGGCGACGAGGCGTTCGATGCGCGCTTCGCCCAGATCGCCGATTTCTATCAGGCGCGGCTCGACCTGCAGAAGACCGAGGCGCGAGCCAATGGGGCGGTTTATAAACCGCTGCCGCCCGACCGGTTGTATCTGACCCGCGACGAGATCGACGGACAGTTCGCTGGCCGGTCGATGATACGGCTTTCGGCTTTCGGCGCCATCGAGGGCGATCCGAACAGCATCGATGGCGGCGGTAAGCGCGGCCGCGATTTTTCCGACGTGCGCTCGACCCAGGCCGCCGAACTTTACGACGTCATCCGCGAATATCTCGATCGTTACCGCCATGACGGGCGGCGGGTTCTGATTGCCGCGTACAGTCAAGGCTCGCGCACGCGCCTTATGGCGGTGCTGGCCGAGCGCGGTATCAACCGGCTGGTACCGGTCGATGGCTGGGGCGATGTCCAGAAACTGCCCAAGAACGAAACCGGCGTCGTGGTCCTGGCGCTGGAGACCGGATTCACCACCCGGGATGTCTGCTTCGTGTCGGAGCAGGACATATTGGGCGACCGGCTAGCCCGCCCGCAGAAGAAGCGTCGGCGCAGCGACAAGTTCACCATCGATGTCGGCGAGCTGACTGACGGCGATCTTGTGGTCCATGCCGAGCATGGAATCGGCCGCTATGCTGGGCTGGAGACGCTGCAGGTGTCGGGCGCGGCGCATGATTGCGTGCGGATCGTCTATGCCGGCGACGACAAACTGTATGTGCCGGTCGAGAATATCGACGTGCTATCGCGCTACGGCTCCGAGGAGACCACCGCGACGCTCGATAGGCTGGGCGGCGTCGCCTGGCAGGCCCGCAAGGCCAAGGTCCAGAAACGGCTCAAGGACATGGCCGAGCAGTTGCTCAAGGTCGCGGCGCTCCGCCTGCTGCACTACACCGAGCCGCTGAGCCCGCCGACGGGGCTGTATGAGGAATTCGCCGCGCGGTTCCCGTATCCGGAGACCGAGGATCAGCTGCGGGCGATCGAGAATGTGATCGAGGATCTGGGGTCGGGCCGGCCGATGGACCGGCTGGTGTGCGGCGATGTCGGCTTCGGCAAGACCGAGGTCGCGTTGCGCGCGGCATTCGCGGTGGCGATGAGCGGGATGCAGGTGGCGGTGATCGTGCCGACCACCTTGCTGTGCCGCCAGCATTTCAAGAATTTCCAGAAGCGCTTCGCCGGGCTGCCGCTGCGGATCGAGCAGCTGTCGCGGCTGGTCACGGTGGCGGACGCCAAGACTATCAAAGAGGGCATAACCGAGGGCAAGGTTGATATCGTCATCGGCACCCACGCGCTGCTGGGCAAGACGATTAAGTTCGCCCGGTTGGGCCTGCTGGTCGTCGATGAGGAGCAGCATTTCGGCGTCAAGCAGAAGGAAAAGCTGAAGGAGCTTGGCGACGGGGTGCATGTGTTGACCCTGACCGCGACGCCGATCCCGCGCACACTGCAAATGGCGCTGGCTGGCGTGCGCGAGCTCAGCCTCATCACCACGCCACCGGTCGACCGGCTGGCGGTGCGGACGTTCGTGCTGCCGTATGACCCGGTGGTGATCCGCGAGGCTGTCCTGCGGGAGCAGTTCCGGGGCGGCCAGACCTTCTATGTTTGCCCGCGGCTGGAGGACCTGCCCAAGGTCGAGCAGCGGCTGCGGGAACTGGTGCCCGAAGTCAAGATGGTCATCGCCCATGGCCAGCTTGCGCCCGCCGATCTGGAGGCGCGGATCAGCGCGTTCTATGACGGCGAGTACGACATGCTGCTGGCGACGAACATCGTCGAATCCGGCCTGGATTTGCCGCGGGCCAATACGATGATCCTGCATCGTGCCGATATGTTCGGCCTGGCGCAGCTCTATCAGCTGCGCGGGCGCATCGGCCGGGCCAAGTTGCGCGGCTATTGCTACCTGACCCATGCGGCGGGGCAGATGCTGACCAAGCCGGCGCAGCAGCGGCTTGAACTGATCGAGACGTTGGACAGTCTGGGCGCCGGCTTTACCCTGGCGAGCCACGACCTCGATTTGCGCGGCGCCGGCAATCTGCTTGGCGAGGAACAATCCGGTCATATTAAAGAGGTCGGTGTCGAGCTTTACCAGCAGATGTTGGAAGAGGCCGTCGCCGTCGCGAAGAGCGGCGTGTCGGACGAGGCGCTGCCGCCAGAGCAATGGACGCCGCAGATCAATCTGGGAATTCCGGTATTAATACCAGAGGCTTATGTCTCAGAGTTGAATGTTCGCCTGAACCTCTATCGCCGGTTGGCTGAGCTGCGGACGCGTGAGGAACTCGAGGCGTTCGGGGCGGAACTTATCGACCGGTTTGGGCCGTTGCCGCCGGAAGTCGAGAACCTGCTCGACACCGTTGTCATTAAACAGCTTTGCCGTTCTGCAGGGGTCGAAAAACTGGATGTCGGGTCCAAGGGCGCGATGATTTCGTTCCGCAATAACAGCTTCAACCATGTCGACCAGCTAATGGCCTGGGTGATGAAGCAGGCGGGCACGGTGAAGATCAGGCCGGACCAGAAACTGATCTATAGCCGCGCCTGGGAGCAACCGGACAAGCGCCTGAAGGGCGCGCGTGGGCTGATGGGGGAACTGGCGCTGCTGGCGGCGTGATGGATTTCTTATTGTGTTGGCATCGTAATCGGATCGCCTACACGCGAGGGCCAAAATGCCGTTGAATATCGGCAGTGAAGAGCTCAATCGGCTCTCCGAGCAGCTTGCTGCAATCACGCATGTCACGAAACAGGTGCAGTGAAGCTTGGGCTACAAAGCGAACTGAGTCGGGACCTTGAGGCGGTGCCACTGCGCGAGCGGGTAAAGGCATTGTAGGATCGCATCCTGGCGCGCCCGCCGACAGGCGATGGAGCGGGTAAGAGTTTCTACGATTCGCTTGTGATGACGATTGATCTTCGTCGCGTCGCTCCGCTTTCCGTCGAGCAGTTCGTGCCAGGGGCGCGCTCAGATTTCCTTGACGCCAGCGCTCAATATGATCGCCGCCGCTTGCTTTACCGTACCTCTAGGCTCGGCGCTCTCGATGGCCTTCGTGCCTCCCGCCCCCGCCAGCTGCGACTTCGCGCGCTCAAGGCGGTGAGCGCGTCGCTCGGGCGACAGTTTGAACATGCGGTCGGCTTCATGCGCGACCTGCGTCTCGCTGATCGAGAACGAGCGCGTGCCGATCTTGAGCGTGAGCATGGTCTCTCCCCTTTGTTCCAGAACACCGATTGCTCGGACGTTCGCCCTCAAACCGGCGCACCGAACGCGGTCAGCGCTGGCACGGTCCAAGCAATCGTCATAGACAATTTCGTCAGACCTTCGCCCAACCGCAATGCTGGTGTGCGAAGCCAATTTGGCCGTGGACCGCCGTCACTGCTTGGCGTAGGCGGTCCTCAAGGCTGTCGATATCTATTTCTCCAGGTTTTACGAGACCGACGTCCTCAGCTCTTGGAAGCAGGGTGCGGAATGTCTCAGCCGCCCAGGGGTAGAGGGGCGAATTGGGGCCGCCACCAACCGGGGTCTCGGAGAACAGGCTTGGTAGCGGGAGCCCAGCATTATGAAAATGCTCGATCATCCGGGCGCCGGCATCCGGATGCGTCACCACGGAACCGAAGGTCTTATTGATCAGGTCGGACGTTTGCTGCCATAGCGGTACCGAGGGGTAGGACCACCATGTGCCCATGAGGAACACCTCGTGGAAAGCTATCGCGCCGCCGGGCCGGACATGGGTTGCTGCTGCACGGATCAACGCAACCGGATCGCTCTGGTGGACCAGCACGTAGCGACCGATCGCCAGATCGCAGGTTCCGGATCTGGCGACCTCGCTGGCGTTTCCCTCGACGAACTCGATATTGGCGTGGCCCGCGGCGTTCGCGCGCGCACGCGCGGCGATGATGGCGGTCGGGTTGCGATCAATGGCAATGACCGTGCCGGTCGGCCCCACGATCTCGGCAGCGAGTAACGCGACATCGCCCACGCCGCAACCGAGATCGACTACCCGCATGCCTGGCGCAAGCCCGGCCTCGCGCAAGAGTCGCATGGTGATCGGTCTGAGATTCTCCGCTTGCAGCATCAGGCGACGAAGCTCTTGCTTCGAGTGACCCAGAACGTACGTGTCTTCGACCATGGCGGTCTCCCCAAGTTCGGGCGCCCATGCGTCACGCGGCTCACCATCCTGTTGGGAGCACCATGCGAAAGACCGGGCTGTGGCTTCGGAGGCTCGGTCACGGCGGCTACAAAGCCGTTACACGCCAGGAGAAAACGGTTACATCTGTAATGTCGAGCCCGACGTCGGGCCGCTTCACGATTTATGGCTGCGAGCCTTTGACTATCCGGCCGCCTTCGCCATCTCCACCTTAATCCGCTGGACGGTCTTGGTTCAATCCTGAATCTCAACAGGCGCTAGGCAACGCTTTACTCGTACTGCAACAGGAACGCCGCCGCTCCACGGGGAGCGCGATAGCGGATCGGGTTATAGAACGGCGACAGCACGTTCAGCAGCCGGGGCAGGGCGAAACGGCCGAAACGCTTGCGGTATGTTTTCTCCGACGAAATCGAGGTTGCGCGCTGCCCCTCGGTCATCCGGACGCGGTCGCAGGCGAGCAGGGCGTCGCTGACATCCTTGCCGAATTTCGACAGATGTCGCACTGCGAGAAAAAAGCCGCCGAGGCGCGAGGCGTATGAGAACGGTCTAGATATGGCCTTATGCACGTCAAAACAGACCGAACGATGCTCATATTCTTCGGCCAGATGCCATTTCCACAACGCGACGACGCGTGGGTCGGCCCCGGCCAGGAGATCGTCGATTTGGGTGAAGAAGAACTCGGCCTGGATGATGCCGAGGCTTTCGAAGCCCTCGCAATAGGCTGCGTTGAAGCGCAGTGACTTGGTCTTCAGGAACTCATCGTAATCGGCCTGCAGCCTATCACCGATCGGCTTCACTGCGTCATAGCCTGCCTCTTCGATCTTCTGGTTGAACAGCCGGTGCTGGCGGTAATGGTTGGATTCCTGCTTTACGAACAGGTCGATATCGCCGCGCAATTCGGAGTATTTTTCGCCGGTGAGCATCTCCTTGGCGCGCAGCATGACCCGATTGAGATAGGTCTCGACAAAGGGCAGCGATAGCGAGCCGGCATTGGTGATCTGGGCGAATTCGGTGCTCGGGCACCAATGGGGCAGTGCGTCCTGGAAGGTCAATCCCGGTTTGCGTGGCTTCATGGCGTTCCCACCCCCTTATTCCGCTTCGGCCCTCGTTTTACTGACGAAGCCGACGATGTCGGCCAACACAGGTGCGCGCCCACGGAACAGCGAGGTGAGCGCCAGCACGCTGCCGATATGCTGTACGCCAGGATAATATCGGTCTTCGACCCTGCCGCCAAGCGCGCGAAGCTTGTTCGCCAGGTTATGGCTGTTATAGGGACCGACTGTGGTGTCGGCATCGCCGGTCACCAGTAGTAAAGGCGGGGCGTCGCCTCTCGCATAGGTGATCGGCTGGGTGACAGCCATGTCGGGAACGACCTCGAAGATCGGCTTAACATCGCTCCGGGTCAGCGGCAGAAAATCATAGGGGCCGGAAATACCGATGCCGCCGGCTAGCTTCGCGCCCGCGACGCCGGCCCTGGTCAAGTAATCTTGGTCGAGCACCAGCATGATAGAAAGATAGGCGCCGGCCGAGTGGCCGGCCACGAATATGCTTTTCGGGTCGCCGCCATAGTGGGCGATGTTCTTGAGCGTCCAGGCCGTCGCGGCTGCGGCATCCTCCAGGAATCCGGGGAAGGTTACCTCGGGATAAACCCGGTAATTGGGCACGACGACGACCGCGCCTATACTGGCCAGCGCCTGGGCGGCGAACAGATAGTTCTTCTTGTCGCCCTCCTGCCATGCGCCGCCATAAAAGAAAACAATCACCGGCGCGTAGGGCTTCAGGGTCTTGGGCACATAGAGATCGAGCCGCTGCTTGGCCTCTTCGCCATAGGCGATGTCACGTGTGATTGTCAGGCCACCGGTCGGGATCACCGCATTCAATAGATCGACCGGCGCGCAGGCAACGAGCGCAGTCAGCATTGCGCTTAGGCCGGTGACAGTTCGGACCGCGCCGTGATAGGGGCGCGCGATTGTCGATAGGTGGGGGAGCGGCAGGCGAGCAGCCAAGTGGAGACTCCGGGGAGGGCGTGGTCTGCTGAAAGGCTTTAAAGCTATCAGGCGTGGGAGGCCATGATTTCGTCGCCGGTGGCCAGCAACGCGTCGAACAGCGGCAGAAACGAGATCGGCTCCTGCGCTCCGGCCAAGGCATAGCGCCGGTCGAAGATGAAATAGGGCACGCCGGCAATGCCGGTTTGATGGCCCAGCGCATCGATCGTGGTCACGGTGTCGGTCTCATCGCCGCTGATCAGAAACGCATGAGCCGCTAGGGGATCGAGGCCGATATCGGTGGCGCAATTCGCTAATACGCGAGTATCGCCGATATCCTCACCACGTTCGAAAAATCCGGAGAAAAGCCGCTCCGCCATGGCGTCGTCTTTCTGCGATCGGGCCGCGAAACGCATCAGCCGGTGGGCCGCCATCGTATTCGGCATCCGCGTGATTCGGTCGAACTTAAAATGGATCCCGTCCTTGGCTCCGGCCTCTTCCAGGACACGCTCCATGGCGGTTAACCGGTCGAAATCGACGGGCTTGCCTAGCGGGCGCTGCCGCCGGTCGACGCCTTCCGGCGGCAGTTCGGGGTTGAGCTGGAATGGCTGCCAGACCGTGCGCATGGTCAATCGCGGGCGCAGTTCACGCGCCCGCGCCAGACGGCGGCGGCCAATGAAACACCAGGGGCAGGAGAAGTCCGCGAAGACTTCGATCAACATTCTCTATTCCCTCAACATCGAACTCAGCGACGTACGCGCGGCGTCAGCCCTAATATAAGATTGAAATACGATACGCGCAGACCCTCGTCTCGGATGATTTGGGCTTAGATGATTTGGGGCTTGGATAATCTAATTTTCCTCGGCCAACCGGTAGCCGATCCCGGGTTCGGTCAGGATATAGCGCGGCTGGGATGGGTTATCGCCCAGCTTCTGGCGCAGATGCGCGACATGGATTCTGAGATAATGCGTGTCTTCCAGATGAGCGGTGCCCCACACCTCGCGCAGCAGTTGCTGATGGGTCAGGACACGGCCGGGATTGGCGGCCAGCAGGCGCAGTATGCCGTATTCTTTGCGCGAAAGGCGCACCTCCGCCCCCGCCACCGTGACCCGGCGCTTGCCGAGATCGACGGTCAGGGCGCCGTGGGTGAAAACCGGGTCGCGGGCAATGCCGTCGCCACGCTTGCGCAGCGCCGCGCGGACGCGGGCCATCAACTCGGCGATGCTGAATGGCTTGGTCAGGTAATCTTCCGCCCCGCCATCGAGAGCGCGGACCTTTTCAATATCGCCGGAGCGCACCGACAGCACGATGATTGGGATGGTCGACCATTCGCGGATCTGCTCGATTACGGTCTGCCCATCTATGTCGGGTAGACCGAGATCGAGGATGACGAGGTCGACCTTGTCCACCGCCGTGCGAGTGATCGCTTCCTCGCCGCGCCCGGCCTCGATCACCTCATAGCCGTAGGCGTTGAGGCTGATCCGCAGGAACCGCCTGATTTGCGGCTCGTCATCGACGATGAGGATCTTAGCGAGGGCGGTCGACGGTTCGTCGGAGGTGCTATGGGTGTCTGAAACTGTCACACATACTCCTCAAGCCCGTCATCGACGGCTTCCGGTTCCGGCGGCTCGGCGATCGGCAGGGTCAGCTCGATGCAGGTGCCTTCGCCATAGTCGCCCGGCAGGGCCTGGATGGTGCCGCCCTGGGCCTGCATCAGGCCGCGGCAGATGGCGAGGCCAAGGCCGGTGCCTGCGATGCGGTTGTCGCCGGCCTTGACCCTGTAGAACATGTCGAAGATCAGCTCGCGCTCGCGCTCGGGAATGCCGGGGCCCTTATCGACCACCTGGATGACCGCGACTCCCTCGCGCTCGAAGGCACGGATATGGATCGTGTCGCCGGCGGTTGAATATTTGGCAGCATTGTCCAGCACATTGACCATGACCTGTTCAATCAGAATAGGGTCGACATAGAGCAGGTGCATGTCGGGCTTGACGTCGGTGACGACGTTGTAGGGCGCCAATGCCTGCTTCAGCCGCTCGATCGCGCTGCCGACGACATCGTGCAGATCGACCCAGTCCTGCTTGGGCTTCAGCGCGCCATAGCCCAGCCGGGTCATATCGAGCAGGTTCTGGACGAAACGGTTCAGGCGCTCGGCCTCCTCCAGCACGGTTTCCAGAAGCTCGCCGCGATTTTCCGGCGACAGCGTGTCGCCGAAGGTCACAAGACTGGTGGCCGAGCCGATGATCGACACCAGCGGTGTGCGCAGGTCGTGCGAGATCGAGGAGAGGAGGGCGGAGCGCAGCTGCTCGGTCTCGGTCATCACCCGCGCATCTTCGATCGAGCTGGCGAGATTGGTCCGTTCGATCGCGACGGCGGCCTGATCGGAAACGGCGTCCAGCAACCGGCGCTGTTCGGGAATCAGCATGGTTTCGGATTCATCGAAGGCCACGCCGAGCAGCCCGACCGGCCCCGTCGCGGTGCGAAGCGGCATGAACAGCCATTCCGAGCTGGGCAGCGTATCGGACTTCCAGCCGGCCGGCTTGCCGTGCCGCCACGCCCAGTCCGACGCGGCGATGGCGGCGTCGGTCAGGTGATCTTCCGGCGGATAGCCGGCGGCGATGTCCAGCCCGCCGTCGGGGCCCGGCAGCAGCACCAGCGAGCGGCATTGCAAGGTCGCGGCGACGTGGTGGACGACGGCCCATAGCACATCGTCGCGGCTGGCGGCGGCGGCGATCCGGCGGCTGAAATCATAAAGCTTCGCCGTGCGCCGCGCAGCCTGGCGGCTGGCCTCGGCCTGCTCGCGGCTGCGCGCGGCAACCCGTCCGGTCAGCATCGCCACGACAAAAAAGAATACCAGCGTGAAAAAATCCTCGGTCGTCGTGATCGCCAGGGCAAAGCGCGGCTCGGTGAAGAAATAGCGATAGACGACAAAGCTGAGCAGACTGGCGACTACCGATGGCCACAGCCCGAAACGCAGCGCACTGATCAGGACTGGCAGCACGAATACGATTGAGAGGCTTTGCAGCGGGATGAAATATTCCGCGACCGCCGCGACCAGCCCGGCCGCAACCACGGCGCCGATCGACAGGGCATATTCGCGCGGCGAATTCTCGTCGAAGGTGCGCACGGCCGGCTGCTCGCGCTGCTCGGGCGCGGATTTCTCATCTTCCGCGCCGATCACCAGCACTTCGAAGCTTTTGGCGCCCTCGATCAGCCGTTGCGTGACCGACCGGCCGACCCAGCGGCCAAACCGACGCTTGCGTGGCTGCCCCACCAGCAGGCGGCTGACATTGCGGGAGCGCGCGTAATTTAGCAGTTCGGTAGCTGCATCCATGGCGCCGGGCAGGACGACGACCTCCGCGCCCAGCCGTTCGGCTAGGGCGAGGGTGTCCTGGATTCGGTCCTTGGCCTCTTCCTTCAGATGCTCCTCGTTGGGCGTTTGGACATGGACTGCGATCCAGGACGAGCGAAGCCGATCGGCCGAGCGCTGCGCGCCGCGCACCAGTTTCGGACCCACCGCGGATTCGTTGACGCAGACCATGATGCGCTCGCGCGTCGGCCACGGGCCCGAGATGGCGTGCGCCTTCATATAGGTCAGCATCTCGGCATCGACGCGCTCGGCCGCCGCCCGCATCGTCAGTTCGCGCAGCGCCGTCAGGTTGCCGCGGCTGAAGAAATGGGTGATGGCCCGGCTGGCCTGGTCCTTGACATAGACCTTGCCCTGATGAAGCCGTTCGATCAGATCCTCTGGCGGCAGGTCGATCAGTTCGATCTCGTCGGCCTGGTCGAGCACGCTGTCGGGCACGGTCTCGCGCACGCGGACCCGGGCGATGCGGGCGATGATGTCGTTCAGGCTTTCCAGATGCTGGATGTTGAGCGTCGTATAGACGTCGATCCCGGCATCGAGGATCTCGGCCACGTCCTGATAGCGCTTGACGTGCCGGCTGCCCGGCACGTTGGTGTGGGCAAGCTCATCGACGATGACGAGGCGCGGACGGCGCTTCAGGATGCCGTCGATATCCATCTCGTAGAATATGCGGTCGCGATAGACGATCTGCTTACGTGGCAGAACGTCGAGCCCGTCGAGCAGCAGTTCAGTCTCCGCCCGGCCGTGGGTCTCGAGGATGCCGACGACCAGGTTGGTGCCTTCCTTCCGTCGCCGCTGCGTCGCCTCCAGCATGGCATAGGTCTTCCCCACGCCCGGCGCTGCGCCCAGGAATATCTTCAGCCGCCCCCGAGAGGCCTTCTTCAGCTCGGACAGCAGGGCCTCGGGCTGCGGACGATCGGGATCGTCAGCCATGATTGCCGCCATATATGCACTCTGAATTCATGGCGCGACCTTAGCCCTGGCTGCGCGCCACGTCAGGGGAAAAGTGAGCTAGGCCTTTGCTGTCATCCTTTCAAATTCGTCGGCATGCGGGGCAGGTGGATGGTCTTCAGTTCTAAATAGGACAGCAGGCCTTCCGGGCCACCCTCGCGGCCTATGCCGGATTGTTTGAAGCCGCCGAAGGGCAGGGCGAAGTCGATCTTGAATTCGTTCTGGGCGAAGGTGCCGGTGCGCACGCCGCGGGCGACGTCATAGGCCTGCTCGACATCGTTGGTGAAGACGGCGCCATTCAGGCCATAGATCGAATCGTTGGCGATGCGGATGGCGTCGGTCAGGTCATTGTAGGGGATGACGCTGACCACCGGGCCAAATATCTCCTCCCGTGCGATCGTCATCGCGTTGTCGACATTGGCGAACAAGGTCGGCTCGACGAAATAGCCGCGGTTCATGTCCTTCGGGCGGCCCCCGCCAGCGGCGAGCCTGGCGCCCTCGGCCTTGCCCTTGGCGATATAGCCCTCGACCCGATCCAGTTGGCGTTTCATCGCTAGGGGACCGAGCTGCGTGGCCGCATCCTGCGAATTGCCGACCTGGATGCCACGCATGCTTCCGGCGAAGGCATCGACAAACTCATCATGACGCTTCTTAGAGACGACGACGCGGGTCAGCGAGGCGCAGACCTGTCCATTGATCCGGCACATGCCTGGCGTCAGCGTGGCGACGACATCGGCGATATCGATATCGTCCAGCACGATCGCCGCCGATTTTCCGCCGAGTTCGAGGCTGACCCGGGCGATACGGTCGCCGCACACCGCGCCGATCCGCCGGCCGGCCGCCGTGCTGCCGGTGAAGGCGACCTTATCGACCTCGGGACGGCAGACCAGATAATCCGCCACGTCGCGATGAGTCGTGACAAGATTGACGACACCGTCCGGCAGGCCGGCGGCCTCGATGCATTCGGCAAGGATATAGGCGTCGAGCGGCGTCTCGGGCGACGGCTTCATGATGACGGTGCAGCCGGCGAGGAGCGCCGGGGCGACTTTCCGCGTCATCGCGCCCAGCGGGCCGTTCCAAGGGCAGATCGCGGCGACGACGCCGACAGGCTCGCGGACCACCATAGAAATTCCGCTGCCATAGCCAGGCTGGCGCTCCTCCTCCCAGGGGAAGGTGGCGGCCATGTCGGCGAAATAATCGAACATGTTCGCGGCATCGTTGCCGGCATTCCTGGTGAAGGACGACAGCGCTCCCATCTGTTCGGTCCAGACATAGGCAAGTTCGGCATTCCGCTCCCGAAGAAGACGCGCCACAGCCTTGAGTTTTTCGGCGCGCTCGGCATGGCTCAGGCGTGGCCACGGCCCGTGGTCGAAGGCGCGGCGCGCGGCGGCGACCGCGCGATCGATATCCAGCTCACGCCCCTCGGCGACGCGCAGAACGAGCTCTTCCGTGTTCGGCGAGATCACGTCGATCTTGGCATCGCTAGAGGGCTTCAGCCACCTTCCGCCGATGAACAGCAGATCGGGATGCTTGATGTTGTAGGACGAGGGCAGGTTGGTATCCGGCATATCATTTCCCCAATAAAGCTTCGGCTGAGTATGCGTTGTTGACGCGGCCGGTGCCGCTTTGCGCGTGATATAAATATGAATATAGCGTTGTTACAGTTCGATATCGACCGCAAAGCCGTCGAACGGCTTGAACGAGCATGTGACCGGCGAGGCACCGGACCAGACAGGTCGGCGGATCTCGTTAAGTGCGCCGCTTAAACCATCGAAGAAGAAACCATTCCTCTCTCCGTGGCCAATTCAAAGAAGCCGGTCAGGCCCGAGACCGGGGCGCGCTGGGCCTGGCGCTTATCGTATCGACGGTAACCGCTTTCATCGCGGTGAAATGGCTGCTCAGCTATATTCAATCACACCGGTTCACGGTGTTCGCGGTCTATCGCATCATCTTGGGGCCGCTCTGCTCGTGCTGATCGCGGTGGGCGCGTTGGCTGACAAAGCCTGCACTTGACCACTGCCGATCAGCGCCCCTCCACTTAGCCCGTCGCGGCGCTGCCCTTCAGCAGCCGTAGCGGGGTGTAGACGATCACCGTCTCGCCGCGCTGGTTCTTGATCTCGTTCCGGGTGCGGACCAGACCGCGCCCGCCTTTGCTGGTCGGTTTGATTTCGGTGACGGTAACTTCGACGGTAACCGTATCACCCGCGACCACGGGGCCTTTGACATCCAGCTCCATGTTCAGGAAAGCGAGACCGCTACCCTGGATCAGCCCGACCATCAGCAGGCCTTCGGCCAAGCAGTAGACCAGGGCGGCCGGGGCGACGCGGCCCTTGATGGCTGAGTGCTTTTCACGGAACTCCGCGTCGGTGAACAGCACCTCGAGAAAACCGGTGCAGTTGATGAAGGAGATGATGTCGGCTTCGGTGATCGTGCGCCCGAACGTCTTGAACTGGTCGCCGACCTTGAGTTCGTCCCAGTAGAGACCCTGGCCCAAAAGTTTCATGTTGTTCTCGATTGATTGGAAAGCGGAGGGGAGCGGCGCCAGGCTAGACCTGATAGTTTATTTCGAAAACTTGGGCAGCTTCGGCGTGGACAGCACCACCAGGGCCAATCCGCAGCGGACCATCCCAAGCGCCTTGGCGGCTGCCTCGGAAAGATCGATCACGCTGCTCTCGACGCCTCGATCGTTGATCTTGACCTGCACCTTGCGGCCATTGACCAGATTGGTCACCTCGACAACGGAATTCAGCGGCAGGGTGGCGTGAGCCGCGGTCAGCTTCTTCTCGTCGAACACTTCGCCGCTGGTTGTGCGGCGCCCGCGATGTTTGCGGCCGTACCAGCTTGCAGTGATTGTGTCGTCGGGCAGATCGCGAATCGCGTCGGCGTCGCATGCGCCGGCATGGGCGATGCGGGACGGTAATGCCGTGATCGAAGCAGTCAACGCCAGAGCGATGACGAGGGTTCGGATGGGGGACAGCGGGTTCTCGCAATCTTAGTTTCTGGGAGCCAAACGTGACCGAGGACGGCGCTAAGATCAACCTTTACTGTCAGTGCCTTGATTCTAATGTCTATTTTCCAGCAGCCTCATCCAGCATCAGGTTCAGCGCCAGCACATTGGTGCGCGGTTCGCCCAAAAACCCCAACGTGCGGCCCTTGGTGCATTTCGCCACCATCGCACGGACCTGATCCTCGGACATGTTGCGGGCAAGCGCCACGCGGGGCACCTGAAACTCGGCGGCATCCGGCGTGATGTCAGGGTCGAGCCCACTGGCCGAAGCGGTGACCAGATCGCCGGGAACCGGCCTGCCTGGATTATCGGGCTGGTTGGACTTGACGGCGGCGGTCACGTTTTCGATCAGCTTTTTGCTGCTGGGCGCCAAGTTGGTGGCGCCCGAATCGAGTGGGTCATAGCCGATTGCCGGCGGAGCTCCAGCTTCGAGGCTCGGAGCGTTGGCCGCGGAGGGGCGCGGATGGAAATATTCGGGTTTAGAGAAATACTGGCCGATCAGGCTGGAGCCGATGACCGCGTCGCCTTTTTTGATCAGGCTGCCCGTCGCTTCGTGCGGAAAGATCAGTTGGGCGACGCCGGTAATGGCGAGCGGATAGGCCAGTCCGGTGATCACCGTCATGACCGCGAGCATCAGGACCGCCATGCGAAGAGCTTGCATCATATCAATATCTCCCCCTCTCAGGCCATGCCGATGGCATTGATCAGGAGGTCGATCGCCTTGATCGCGGCGAAAGGCACTACGATCCCGCCCAGACCAAAGACCAGCAGATTGCGCCGGAGGAGTGCGGATGCGCTGCTCGGCTTATAATTGACGCCGCGCAAAGCGAGCGGGATCAGCGCGATGATGATCAGCGCGTTGAAGATGATTGCCGATAGGATCGCGCTTTGCGGGCTGCCTAGCCGCATGACGTTGAGCGCCTGAAGCTGAGGATACACGCCGATGAACAAAGCCGGGATGATCGCGAAATATTTGGCGACGTCGTTGGCGATGGAGAAGGTCGTCAGTGAACCGCGGCTGATCAGCAGCTGCTTGCCGATCAGTACAACCTCGATCAGCTTCGTCGGATCGCTGTCGAGGTCGATTAGATTGCCGGCCTCCTTCGCCGCTGGCGTGCCGCTGTTCATCGCAACGCCGACATCGGCTTGGGCCAAAGCCGGGGCGTCGTTCGAGCCATCGCCGCACATCGCGACCAGCTTGCCTTCTTTTTGCTGGGAGCGGATCAGCTCCAGTTTCTTTTCGGGCGTCGCCTCGGCCATGTAATCGTCGACGCCCGCTTCGGCGGCGATGGTGGCGGCGGTCAGTGGGTTGTCGCCGGTGATCATCACCGTGCGGATGCCCATCTGGCGCAGCATGCCAAAGCGTTCGCGGATGCCCGGCTTAATGATGTCCTTCAGATGAATCAGCCCCAGTAACTTGCCGGCGCGGGCGACCGCCAGGGGCGTGCCGCCCGCCTTGGCGATGCGTTCGACGGCGTGGGCGATATCGGGGGCGGTCTGGCGGGCGCGGGCGTTGGGGTCGCCGGACACGTAAGCGAGGATCGCATCGACCGCGCCCTTGCGGACTTCTTCGCCGCCATGCAGATCGGCGCCGCTCATCCGGGTGAAGGCGGAAAATTCGATCGAGCGCTCCACGGTCGCGGGATCGACCGACGCGTTGTAGCGCTCGGTCGCGAGCCGGACGATGGATTTACCCTCCGGCGTTTCATCGGAAAGCGAGGCCAGCAGTGCGGCCTGCACAAGTTCGGCCATCGTCGTGCCAGGGGCGGGGATGAAATCGTCGGCCATGCGGTTGCCGAAGGTGATGGTGCCGGTCTTGTCGAGCAGCAGCACATCGACATCCCCGGCGGCCTCGACCGCGCGCCCCGACTTGGCGACGACATTGGCACGAACTAGCCGGTCCATGCCGGCAATGCCGATCGCCGACAGCAGCCCGCCGATCGTCGTCGGGATCAATGTCACCAGCAGAGCGATCAGGAACACCATTGGGATGGTCCCCCCGGAATAGGTGGCGAACAGCTCCAGGCTGGCGGTGACCACGAGGAAGATGATGGTGAGGCCGACCAGCAGGATAGTCAGCGCGATCTCGTTCGGCGTCTTCTGCCGCTCGGCGCCCTCGACCAGCCGGATCATGCGGTCGAGGAAACTATGTCCCGGCTTGGCGGTGATGCTGACCTTGATCGAATCCGATACGACGCGGGTGCCTCCGGTAACGCCTGAGCGCTCGCTGCCGGATTCCCGGATGACTGAGGCGGATTCACCAGTGATTGCCGATTCGTCGATCGAGGCGATCCCTTCGATGACCACGCCGTCGCCGGGAATGATTTCGCCGGCCGATACGATGACGATGTCGCCCTCGCGCAGCGAACTGCTGGGCACGTCCTCGGTCGCGTCGCCATATTCCGAGATCAAGCGGTGGGCCTTGGTTTCCAACTGCGTCCGCCGCAGCGATTCGGCGAAAGCCTTGCCGCGCGCCTCGGCGACTGCTTCGGCGAAATTGGCGAACAGCACGGTGAACCACAACCAAGCGCAGATTTGCGCGATGACGCCGTTATGCTCGCCGCCGGTGATAGTGAATTGCCGGACGGCGAGAATTGTGGCGACTAGCGCGACGACTTCCGTCACGAAGATGACGGGGTTCCGCCAGAGCGTGGCCGGGTTCAGCTTGCGGAACGCCTCGATGCTGGCGGCGCCGGTCAGGCGTCCTTCCAGAAGCCTGGGAGCACGAAATCGGGCTATCGCCATGATCAGTATCCCATCCCGGCGCTGAGCGCGAAATGCTCGACGATTGGACCCAATGCCAGAGCCGGGAAGAAAGTCAGGCCGCCGATGATGACGATGACGGCGATCAGCAGGGCGACGAACAGACCGGTATCGGTCGGGAAGGCGCCATAGGACGTCGGAACGGTCTTCTTGGCGGCGAAGCTGCCGGCGATGGCCAGGATGGGGACGATGACGATGAAGCGGCCCATCAGCATCGTCGCGGCAAGCATCACGTTGTAGAAAATGTTGTTGTCGCTGAGCCCGGCGAAGGAGGAGCCGTTATTGGCGTCAGTCGAGGCGAAGGCGTAGAGGATTTCAGTCAAGCCATGCGGCCCGGCACTGCCCAGCCCGGCTACTCCGGCGGGCGTGACCGAGGCGATCGAAGACAGGATCAGTGTGCCCGCAGTTGTCGCCAAAAGCGCGAAGAGGGCGAGCTTCACCTCGCGTGATTCGATTTTCTTGCCGACATATTCCGGCGTTCGTCCGACCATCAGTCCCGCGATGAACACCGCAATCACGACATGGAGCAACATGCCGTAGAGGCCTGCGCCGACGCCACCGAAGATGATGCAGCCCAGCATGATATTGACAAGCGGCACCATGCCGGCCAGCGGCATGAAGCTGTCAAACATCGCATTGACAGCGCCGCATGCGCTACCGGATGTCGTCACCGCCCACAAGACGGAGTCCGCGAGGCCGAAACGGACCTCTTTCCCTTCCATATTGCCTTGAGTGGGATCGTAACCGGCAATCTGGGTCAGAGCGGGGTTGGGCATCGCTTCGGCGAAATAGGCTATGCTCAAGGTAAAGATGAAGAGAATCCCCATCGCGCCATAGATCGCATAGGCCTGCCTCCGCCGGCCGATCATTCGCCCGAAAGTGTCGACCAGCGCCGCGGGAATCAGGAAAATCAGCAGGTTTTCCAGGAAATTGGAGAGCGGTGTCGGATTTTCGAAAGGGTGGGCGCTGTTGGCATTGAAGAAACCGCCGCCATTGGTGCCGAGTTCTTTGATGACTTCCTGCGACGCAACCGGGCCGAGTACGATTGTCTGCCTGGCACCCTCGAGGGTCTGTGCATCGACGGAACCGCCGATCGTCTGCGGCACGCCCTGCCAGACCAGAATAAGCGCTCCGACGATCGAGATCGGCAGCAGGATGTAGAGAATCCCGCGCGTCAGATCGACATAGAAATTGCCGATCGTCTTGGTGCTCTTGCGCGCGAAGCCCCTGATCACCGCGATGGCGACGGCAAGGCCGGTGGCGGCGCTGAGGAAATTATGCACGGCAAGGCCGGTCATCTGACTGAAATAGCTCAGCGTACCTTCGCCGGAATAGGCCTGCCAGTCGGTGTTGGTGTTGAAGCTGACTGCCGTGTTCATCGCCAGGTCAGGCGGAACGCCGGGTAGGCCCATAGGATTGAACGGCAGATAATGCTGCAGCCGCAAGATCGCATAGGTCGTGATCGTGCCGATCAGCGCGAACAGCAGCAGGTGGCCGGCGTAACGCTTCCAGCTATGCTCGGCATTCTCCTGAACGCCGCAGATGGCGTAGATCAGCCTTTCGACCGGCTGCAGGATTGGCGAAAGAAATGTCTTCTGGCCGGAAAACAAGGCGGCCATGTAACGGCCGAGCGGCTGTGTAGTGGCGAGAATGATCGCCGCATAGGCCGCGAATTGCAGATAATCGGTCGTGTGCACGAATGGCCCCTGGGCTCAGAATCGCTCGGAATGAACGAGGGCGAACAGGAGATAGGCCAGAAGGCCGATGAAGGTAACGCCGCCTAGAATGATGTCGAAATTCATGAAAAAGCGCCTTGTTACAGCCGGCTACAGACATAGGAAAAGCCATAGATTATGGCGAACGCGATCAACAAGCCCGCAATGAAGGCGATGTCGAGCATAGAAACTCTCCGAAGCAGTCAGGCCCGACGATAGGCGCGGGATATGTAAAAGCGATAGGCCGAAGACAAACGGCTCGCGTAAAAAACCCGTAAAGATTTAGGCGGTTCGTGAGTCCGGCACTGTCTATCAGCGATAGAGACGATCGAGCAAATCCACCAGGTGGCGGGCCAAGACCGGTCCCTGTTCCTCTTGCAGGAAATGACCCCCACCCGCGATCTCGACATGGGGCTGGCTGACCGCGCCGGGGACGCGGTTCCGGAACACTGCTTCCCATGGTTTGGTCGAAGGATCACGGTCGCTGAAGGCGGTCAGGAAGGGGCGGTCGAATCTCTCGAGCACCTCCCAGGCTCGCCGGTTTTCCGCGACACCGGGCATATCCTGCGTCACGGGAATACAGCAGGTGATCTGCAGCGCCGCCGATTTGTAGGAGGCATCGGGGAAGGGAGCATCGTAGCCGCGCAGGATTTCGGCGGACGGACGTTCCAGGCATGCACCGGCGACGATCTCGGAAATCTGCAGATCGTTCGCGTTCCTGCAGGTCTCGATCCAATTCTCGATAACTTTGCCCGGCCATCCGACGATGCCCTGTGGCGGAGGTTCGCAGTTCGGCAGTAGCGTATTAGCGACGACGACGGCGTCGAACCGGTCGGGCATTTCGCTCAAGACCCGCAGGCCGATGGGGCCGCCCCAATCCTGGCAGACCAGCGTAATGCGCTGGAGCTCCTCGATCTTGATGAAACGGCGGAGCCAGTCGACGAAGCCCTGATAGGAATAGTCGGCGCGGCTGCTCGGCTTATCGGATCGGCCGAAACCGATGAAATCGGGCGCCACCGCACGATAGCCGGCGGCAGTGACGATCGGGATGATCTTGCGGTAGAGGAACGACCAGGTCGGTTCGCCATGCAGCATCAGCACGACCGGGGCATCGCGTGGCCCCTCGTCGACGAAGTGCATCCGGAGCGGGCCGAAGCGGACATCCGGGATTTCGGCGTAATGCGGCGCGAACGGGTAGTCCGGCAGACCGGCGAAGCGTTCGTCGGGCGTGCGTAGGACGGTCGGCTCGCTCGTCATGGATCAGCTCCCGTTTTGCGGATATTTGACGATGACCGTCTCAGCATAACGCTTCATCGCCTTCTTCTTGATTTCCAGCCGGCTGAAATCGTCGCCGGGGTCGGTCCATTGAACGACATCCCAGGGCGAGGGGATCCAGGGGCCGATTACGATGATGTCCTCGATGTCGATCGCCTTGGCGCCGGCCATGACACGCTCGGTGACAGGTTCGGCGGGGGCGAAGCAGATCGTGAAATTCTTGAGCGGCAGACCCGCGGCATTGCGCAACCCGCGTATATTCGCGGCGGCGTCGGTCATGCCCGCCAGGGTCATCGGCAAAGGCAGCCAGCCGTCATTCATTGCCGCCCTGCGGATCGCGCCCTTGCTGCCGCCGCCGCACCAGATCGGCACTGGCTTCTTGGGCGCGGGGCACATCAACGCATCGAAATTAAAGAACTCGCCGCGATGGCTGACCTTCTCACCGGTCCAGAGTGCGCGCATGGCGACGATGATCTCATCCAGCCGCTTGCCCCGCGTATGGAAGTCGATCCCCGCCAGCTCATATTCTTCCTTGATCCAGCCCGATGCGACGCCGCAGGCGATGCGGCCTTCATTGAAGACGGCGGCCGTGGCGACCGACTTCGCCGCGGTGAACGGATCGCGCAGCGCCGCGAGATAGATATTGGTCATCAGCCGGATATTAGAGGTGACCGCACCCATCGTCGCCAGCGTGACCCAGGGGTCTGGCCATGGCGTCGTCTCGGGCCAAAATACCTCGCCATCGGGCGTGTAGGGATATTTGCTGTCGATGCGCGTCGGCATCACTAGATGGTCGGCGCAAGTGATGCCGCCGAAACCGAGTTCCTCGGCATATTTGGCGATCGGGACCAACTGGTCGATTTCCATCACCGATACGAGCGATAGCCAGAACTTCATTTTATGCTTCCCTGTTATTCAGGCGGCAGCGTTCGCCGTCAGATCGTCACCGGCACTCGCGACTGCACCACTTCCGCCCGGTCATAGCCGTGCTTGTAGAGCAACGTCCAGAAGGCACGCGCAGTCATCTGTTGATGGATGCTGGGGCCGACCAGGATTTCGCAGAGCGGCAACCGGTCTGTCGCGTCGGCAATATCGAGATCGATATAGAGCGCGGTATAGCCGGGCTTGGCGATCGCGGTGATGCGCCGGGCGCCGACGGCGGTCTGGCTGGGATTGCACAGGATCAGACGCCATTCCTCTTCATGGGCCAACTCCGAACGCTTCATCAATGCACCGAATAAAGCCAGTTCGCGAACAACATAGTGGACCAGTCCATGGGTCCCGGCGGGTTGCCCGTAGGTTTTACGGCGCTTTTCATAAAGATTTTCAAGCAGCTCCAGCCCGCGGGTCATGATCGCGACCTTGGTCTCGTCGTCATAGCAGCAAGGCGCGAGCAGCGCGCCGCCGCTCTCCGCTCCGCGCATGACCCCCGCCGCGGTGAAGCCGACGGCGATGCCATGCCCCCGTCCACTCACCGATTGCCATTGGTGGGTGTTGTCGCGTTCCTTGGTGAAGGTGGCAATCCAGATATCGGGTGGCACATAACTTCCGACTTCGGATAGATATTGGGTGATGACCGCGATCAGCTCGGCGGTGGCGGCGGCCGGATTGTCGTGCAGCCGGGCGGCCATCGCCTCACGGAAGAATTCCAGGCTGTGCCCCAAGTCGCGCCCATCATCCAGATACAGGATGTTGGTCGCGCGCAGCTTGGCCTCCTCGAGGATGTTCGCGGCGGCGGCGCCATCGGTATAATGATAGACTGGATGGTCGAGCGGGCGAATCAGAGCGTTGAATTCGCGGCGCATATAATCCTGCACCTGCCTGATATCGTCGTTCGTGATGCCCGTACTATCGACCATCGGCCTTACTCCCCCATTATTTCACTATCTGACACGAGATTTCAGTTATCTAACACTGGAAGAGGGGCATTCGGCGAGCCTTAACAGCCATAAACACATCTTGGACCCGGACATGAACATCGTCGCCGATCTCACTCTCACGCGAGCGCAGTTGGAAGGCCTCATTGCCGATGCCGGCCAACCGCTCCGATTCGAGAATTGCGACCTTACGGAAATGGATCTCTCGCGGCTCGAGCTGAGCGAAGCCGAGTTCGATCGCTGCATCCTGGCAGGTACATCACTGGTCGGAGCGGTTCTGGAGCGAAGCCGATGGTCCGGCTGCCGGGCCGCAAAGGCGAATTTCAGTTCCGCCGACCTGTCCGATGCGGCGTTCCGGTCCTGCGACCTGAACAACTCGACTTGGCGGCGCACCAACCTGGCATCGGCGATTTTCGAAAATGCGAAACTGACCGGCGCTTTGTTCAGCGAATGTCGCGCGTTGGGCGCCAGGTTTTCGGACAGTCTATTGGTAAGCGCCACGCTGTCGTCATTATCGTTCCGGCGGACGACCTTGCGCCGGCTCGATTTCACCGATGCGGATCTGTCAGGCGTCGATTTCCGCGACGGCGTGTTCGACGACTGCAGTCTGCGTAGCGCGCATATCAAAGGCGCCCGCTTCGAGGGCGCGGATCTGCGCGGTGCCGATATAGGGGGCCTCAGGCTCGTCGACGCCGCCCTTTTTCGCGGTGCTACGATCTCAAGGATTCAGGCCGGCGAGCTTTTGAGCGAGTTGGGGATAAATGTCGCGTCGTAAGAATTTTGTCCGTATCGGAGGGGTTTGAGCATAAAGTTTTGTTTGCGGGCGAGCGCTCTTGCCTAGACAATTATCGGAGGGGTAGAAGCCCCTTTGGCGGTCTTTTGCGGGCCAGTCCTATAGGGGGATTTCTCAACATTGAGCCGCCCGATTCTCTTGCTGACGCTTGTTGCGACCGGCATTCTGGCGGTTGTGTTGGTCGAACTCTCGGAAGGGATGGAGAATACCGCAACCGGGAACACCATGAACCCAGAAACGCCACCCATGGCGGCTCCCTCGGGTTTCCGGGGAGGTAGAGACCAGTTGGTCGCGCAGATTCTCGCGCGCCCCTTATTCAATCCCGACCGTGTGCTCGCGACGGGCGACGAGGGCGGTCAATCCGGTGCGCCCGTCGATACGCCACGTCTTTCCGGGATTCTTGTTTCATCGGAGTTGCGCCGAGCAATTTTCCAAACTGCCGATGATAGCCGTGCGGTCGTC
>JAQGIF010000196.1 GCA_028291345.1 Rhodospirillales bacterium
TCTTGGGCCGCCACCCAAGAGATGAATTACCAGTCACCTTATTAAAGCCGAATACGTGCATCTTAACCGAAGATTTTAATCTTTGAAAGGATAGCCCACGTCTCGAACCGTCTCCCCGCGCCTGCGAAACGAAGTCGAAGCCGCGCCGCGCGATCGGCAAGTCGCGAGATCGCGTGTAGTAAATAACGTTTTGATTTTAGACAATTTTTGGTTTTGGCCAGTTTAACAAAAAAACCATCTTTGCGTGGAGCTGCGTCTTGCGTCGTGGCAACATTTGATACATCCCATGCTGCGTCGGAATCGGCGCAGCGTCGATACGGAAGTCGTGTATGTTGGAATTATGATGGGAAAGCTTGCCGTCTCTTACGTGTGTATTGATAAACCCCGTCGATGATACGTCGCGCGCACCGTGTTTCCGTACCGATCGCGCCGCAGGCGGCCGCCCCCGGCCGAAATAATCGTTCGATATCGCCCGAAGTTGTTATCGGCGTCACCAAGCTGATCGATTTCTTCATTATTCCTATCGCCGCGCTCGGCGCTTTCGCCTTCTATATCGTCAGGTTTCTGGGCGACCATGAGCCTTACCACAGCTATGCGCTGGCCTCGCTGATCGCGGCGACCGTCTTCGTCGCCGGCCTCAATCGCGTCCAGGCCTATGATTTCAAGCGGCTTTCATCGTTGCGATGGCAGGCGACGTGCGGTTTTCTGATCTGGGGCGGGACCGCTTCGCTGCTTTTGGCCGTCGCCTTCGTCACCAAGATATCGAGTGACTACTCCCGCGGCTGGGCAATCGCCTGGTCGGTCGGCGCCTATGGGCTGTTCCTGGCCGACAGAACGATATTATGGATGACCATCGGCCGCTGGGCGCGGAATGGCTATCTGGTCAGAAATGTCGTAATCGTCGGCTCCGTTGAACCAGCCCGGCGGTTGATTGCAAAGCTGCAAGGCCTGTCCCCGACCGAAATTGCGATACTCGGCATATTCGACGACGGTCACTCGCTTGAGCAAAATGCGATCGAGGGTGTTCCCGTGCTGGGCAACATCAGCGACTTGCTCCTGTTTTCCCGCGACGTCATCGTCGACGAGGTGATTGTCGCCCTGCCGCTGAGCGCCGAAAATGACATGAGGAAATTGTTCGCCCAGCTAGGCCAAATGCCGGCCGATCTGCGATTGAGCCTGGAGTCGCTGGCCGACGCTTTTCCGATACGGGGCATCAATTTCCATGGTGACGTACCGGTGATCGAAGTGATCAACCGGCCGCTGCAGCATTGGAACGCGCTCACCAAATGGTTCGAGGACAAGCTGCTCGCTGTCATTCTGCTGATTGCCTTCGCGCCGTTCATGGCTGTTATCGCTCTTCTCATCAAGCTCGACGGCAAGGGGCCCGTGTTCTTCATCCAGGACCGCTTCGGCTTCAATAACCAGGTGATCCGAGTCGTGAAGTTCCGGACGATGCATGCCAACCAGGGCGACGCGACCGGGGCAACGCGCACAGTGCGTAACGATCCCCGCCTGACCCGGATGGGGCGGGTGTTGCGAATCTTCAGCCTGGATGAGCTGCCGCAACTCGTGAATGTCGTAGCCGGACAGATGTCGCTGGTCGGTCCCCGCCCCCATGCCGTGACCATGCGCGCGGGAAGCCAGCTTTATCACGAAGCCGTACATGAATATCTTCATCGCCACCGCGTCAAACCCGGCATTACCGGCTGGTCCCAGGTCAACGGCCTGCGCGGCGAAATCGATACGATTGAAAAAGCGCGTGCCCGCGTTCGCCTTGATTTGCAATATATCGACGAATGGTCGATTTGGTTGGACCTGAAAATTCTCGTTATGACCTTCCGAGTCATCATCTCCCGAGAAAATGCGTACTGAACCCTTGCTTTTATCAGTCACGACACACCGAAAAGGCGACCCGGCATGAGCGCAGTCCCGAAACGGATACTGGTCACGGGTGGCGCCGGCTTCCTCGGGTCCCACCTGTGCGAACGCCTGCTGGCGGACGGCAACGACGTACTGTGCGCCGACAATTACTTCACGGGGCGCAGGGACAATCTGGCAGCGCTGCTGGGTAATCCCCGATTCGAGGCGCTGAGGCACGATGTCTGCTTCCCGCTCTATGTCGAAGTCGACGAGATTTATAACCTCGCCTGCCCGGCCTCGCCCGTTCATTACCAGTTCGACCCGGTGCAGACGACCAAAACCAGTGTCTCCGGCGCCATCAACATGCTGGGGCTGGCGAAACGCCTGAAAGCCAAGATATTCCAAGCCTCCACCTCCGAAGTCTATGGCGACCCGACCGTGCATCCGCAGCGGGAGGATTATAAAGGCAACGTCAATCCAACCGGTCCGCGCGCTTGCTACGACGAGGGCAAGCGCTGCGCCGAGACGTTGTTCTTCGACTATTACCGCCAGCATAAACTACGGATACGCGTGGCGCGCATCTTCAACACCTATGGCCCCAGGATGCACCCGAATGACGGGCGGGTAGTATCGAACTTCATCGTCCAGGCCTTGCGCGGCGAGGAAATCACAATCTATGGCGACGGGCGCCAGACCCGGGCGTTCTGCTATGTGGACGACATGGTCGAAGGTTTTGTCCGCTTAATGGGGGCTCCCGACGATGTTACTGGGCCGATCAATCTCGGCAACCCATTCGAAACCACGGTCGGCGAACTGGCCCACCGGATTGTCGCAATGACGAAATCGCGCTCATCGATCGTTTACCGGCCATTGCCGATGGACGATCCGATGCAGCGCTGCCCGGATATCGGCCTCGCCCGCGCCACTCTGGGCTGGGAGCCGACAGTGCCGCTGGAGATCGGCCTTGCCCGAACGATCGACTATTTCGACCAGCTCCTGATCGGTGGCGACGAGTTGCCCAAGAGCCGATGAAATCTGCGAAGCAATGAAATCAGCACTGGTATTAGGCGGCGGTGGCTTCATCGGGTCGCATATGGTCAAAAAGTTGAAGATGGAGGGCTTTTGGATCCGAGCGGCCGACGTTAAATCGCCCGAATTCGGTGCAACTGCGGCTGACGATTTCATCGTGGCCGACCTGCGCGATCCGGCGCAATGCCGCGCGGCCTTCGACCGGCCGTTCGACGAAATCTATCAGTTCGCCGCCGATATGGGAGGCGCTGGTTATATCTTCACCGGCGAGCATGACGCGGATGTGATGCATAATTCCGCGACGATCAACCTGAACGCGCTGACCGCCTGTGTCGCCAGCGGCAACAGACGCATCTTCTATGCCTCGTCGGCCTGCATTTATCCCCAATCTAACCAGCTCGACCCGAACGCACCCATAATGCGCGAGAGCACCGCCTATCCCGCCAACCCTGACAGCGAATACGGCTGGGAGAAGCTGTTCAGCGAGCGCCTCTATCTTGCCTATAGCCGCAATTACGGGATCGAGGCGCGCATTGCCCGCTATCACAATATCTTCGGTCCGGAGGGCATATGGAACGGCGGCAAGGAAAAGGCGCCGGCCGCTTTATGCCGCAAGGTTGCCGAGGCGCGCGACGGCGGCTCGATAGAGATCTGGGGCGACGGCGAACAGACGCGATCCTTCCTCTATATAGACGAATGCCTGGAAGGGACGCAGAGGCTGATGCGCTCGGACTTTCAAGGGCCGGTCAATATCGGTTCGGACGAGATGGTGTCGCTCAATACACTGGCGGCAATGATCATCGCCATCTCGGGCAAGACGCTGAGAGTCGATCACATTTCCGGACCGCTGGGGGTCCGCGGCCGCAACTCAGACAATGTGCTCGTCCGCGAGAAGCTAGGTTGGGCGCCATCGCAGCCGTTGAGGACGGGGATCGAAAAAAACTACCATTGGATCGTCGACCAGGTCGCGCTATCCGCGTCCAAATAACTTGATGCGCATCGTCATCTGCGATTATTCCGGCCATCCCTTCCAGATTGAATTGAGCCGACGCCTGGCGAAGCGCGGGCATTCGGTCCTGCATCTGCATTTCGCCGAATTCCAGACCCCCAAAGGCGCCGTGACCCCCCTGCCCGATGATGCCCCGACCTTCACTGTCGAGGGCATCACGTTGGGTCAAAATTTCGAGAAAGACCGTTTTTTGCGCCGCCGGTTTCAGGAAGTGGAAGTCGGCAAGCTGATCGCGGCCCGGGCGCTGGCGTTCCGGCCCGACATCGTCATTGGCTGCAACATGCCACTCGATGCGCAGCATCTGTTGCAGCGGAACTGCGCGCGTGTGGGAGTGGCTTTCATATTCTGGCTGCAGGACATTTATTCTGCGGCGATCACCCACTATCTCGGTGCTCGATGGGGCATTCCGGGGCGGGCGGTCGGCCGCTATTATCAGAATCTCGAAGGATCGATCCTGCGGGCGAGCGAAGCAGTGGTGGCGATTTCCGAAAGTTTCGTCGCCCCACTACGGCAATGGGGCGTCGGGCGGGAACGAATCCATGTCATCCCAAACTGGGCGCCGCTGTCGGATATCTATCCGGTCGGGAAGGACAATGAATGGGCGCGGGCGCAGGGCCTGCATGACAAGTGCGTCGCGCTCTATACTGGCACATTGGGCCTGAAGCATGATCCCGGGCTGCTGCTCGCCCTTGCACGCGTGGAAGCGGCGGCGGACCTGCAAATCGTTGTCGTGTCGGAAGGCAAGGCCGCCGACTGGCTGGCGCGGCAAGCCGGTGAACTCGCCACCCGCAACCTGACCGTCCTGCGGTTCCAGCCGATGGATGTCTATCCGCAGATTCTCGGCACCGGCGACATATTACTAGCTATGGTCGGACAGGAGGCCGCGGCATTCGCCGTGCCGTCAAAGATATTGAGCTACCTCGCGGCGGGCAGGCCGATCGCGGGCGCGATCGCAAGCGGTAACGACGCCGCCAAGATGATCGTAGAGGCCGACGCGGGAATCGTGACGCCCCCCGACGATGTTGCGGCATTCGTCAATCATGTGCTGGCGCTGGCGAGCGACGCGACGTCATGCGCGCGCTTCGGCCGAAACGCGCGGGATTTCGCGGAAAGCCGCTTCGCGATCGACGGTATTGCCGATAGATTCGAAGCGGTGTTTGACCAAGCCCTTGTTCGGAAAAAGTGACAGGCCTAAACAGCCGCTGACCATAACAGTCAGGCGGATACAAATGTCCGGCCATGCGTTTAATCAAATTTCCTGGACCGTTGTCCTTACCACATTTAATCGGCCAGTCATGGTGAGACGGGCAATCGAGAGTTGCATTGCACAGACCGTGCCCTGCGAGATAGTCGTGGTGGATGACGGCACGATGGACGAAATCTCGTATGTTGCCGAGCAATTCCCGCAAATCGTCTATATTCGCAACGCTGAGAATCTTGGACATTCGGCTTCCGCGAATTTAGGAATCAGCCGGGCCCAGGGGGCGTGGATCAAACATCTCGACGACGATGACTTTCTGCATCCCGACTGCCTTCTAACGATGACGCATGCGATTATGGCGGCGCGAGAGCAAGGACATGATCCCAAAATCGTTACCTGCGTCGCTGCCAATCTCGATCTCCAGGGAACGACATTGGCCCACACACGTACTCTGCCAATCAGCGCGCCCGCACTTATGAAACGCGAAAATCTGCTCGCTATGATGATGTGCGACCAGGCGCCCCTGGGTACCCCGGTGCAGGTTGCGCATGAACGGCAGGCCGCACTCGACGAGGGCGGCTGGAATGTCAATCGCCCGAAAGGGATTATGTACGGCGATGATGCCGAGTGCTGGATCAGGTTGGCGTCACGAGGTGATGCGCTTTTCCTTCCGGATGTACTCAGCTACCGCACAATTTGGAGCGGCAACCAATCGTCGTCGCACAAAACGCGGCGCGATATCAGCATCTATCTGAAGCGAAGAATCTCGGAACGGATGGGCGGGAAACATCAAGGTCGAATACCGTCCGATATCGCACGGTATCTCAACCTCCACTGGGGGCTCGTCGCGTTGAAGGACGGGGAACTTCTTACTGGCCTAAAATTCGTGCTTGGCGGAATGTTTCATCCGCGCTCCTATCGCTATATCCGGAGGCGATCGCGTTTCGCTGATGCGATAAAGCTTGTATATGTGCTGGAGTGACTTTACTGGCAGGTGGTCCGCCCCTGACGTACCAATTCTGCCGTCATGTTGACCTTAAAAGTCGCATATTCCGTCAGGTGGTGCCAGACAGCGGAATCGCATTTGAAAAATTGTCGCAGTGGCTGCAACCGGGTTTGCCCGGCCACGGGACGGCTATAATCCGAGGCTTGAAATAGCGCGGGATAGAACGCCCGAAAAGCCTGTGACGGGTCGGCCAGACGTTGTTACCCGATTATCAGGCCGCTTCATGCAATGGAGCGCAGATCGGCGATCATCAGTTCGGCCGCATCCTCCACCGCGGCCCCATAGTGCAGGCGCGCCGGCGGGCTCGTGAGGCGCGTCGCCAGGGATTCATCGGCCTGCCAGATAAGCTGCGCCCACCGCGCCGAGAAAAGATCGCCCGGCGGCGGCGCGAAGCCCCAGCACGTGATCACTGGGATTCCGTGCTCAAGGAGAGCGGCCACACTACCGCTTCGCCCGATCACTTGCCATGGATGCGTCGTAATAGCGGCGTCCAGTCCGTTTATGCAGATTGAAACCATGTGGTCGTCTAGAGGGCCTATTTGACCGAACTCAATGTCGGGGAATGCGCCCTTCCATTCCGCGATAATTCGATCGCCATCTGGTCCCACATGACCAAAAGAGAGAATAACCGGACGGCGTCCGGTTGCGATGGCTAAGTGCGCGATCCGCCGGAATGCGTCAAATACCGGACAGAGTATGTTCAACCCTCCAAACAGACCAATCAAGAGGATCCGGTCCCGCCCCTCCTCTACCCGTAGCTCGCCGCGGCTGATCATTAATCCGCGAAGCACCGACCAATCTCGAACACCGCTCACTGGAATATTGCCGAAAAGCGGAAGCAGCTTGGTCTCGATCCGGACCGACTTGAACACGCGCTGATAATAGGAGTTGCTGGTATGACTTATTTTGGGACGAACCGCACGGTTCAACAATGAAATGGAAATTTTCTGCGCCTGTCCGAGCGCGCCAAGTTTGAAACGGCGGAGTGTGTTAAGCCCATCTCCGGACCAGGATTCGAACCAAGGCTCATGAAACATCAGATGAAGGTTTCGCCCCCGCGTAATTTGCTGCAAGTGACGCAACTGCTCCGAGACGACGCCATGCTTTCCGAAACCCCAGCAAACGAATTGAAGGCTGATCCAGTCAGGATCGTGATGGTCCATCGCCCGACGCGCGAGCATGAACCTCTCCTCGACCGGGAGCGAAACAGGAATGCGGACCACGCTGCCAATACCCGACCGGGAAAGACCTACTGGCTGATCGACAAACCGATCGTTGACGGAGACCAACGTCACCTTGTGACCGAGTGCTTCAAGCGCTTCGCCCAGCCTGCGCGAATAGTCGCCCACGCCATTCCTGCCTGTTTCAAGCTCGCTGCAAATCATGCAGATATTTTCGAGTTTCATTCCCGATCCATCTTTCTATCGGGTCGTCGGCGCGTAACTGCTAACGTTGCGCTAGGTTCGCTTTCGCGGTTGAAAATATGCCGCCTATCCACCGTCTGAGCGCTGACGTTTTACGCTCGGTAACCTTCGAGAATATCCCGGCGCAGAAATAGGTAAGCGCCATCGCCGCCGCGATCAATGCAAATCCGATCGCATTTGGTTGAAGGCGATTATGTAAAACGCCGTCTGTCCGCAACGCCGCCACGACGAAAATTAGGATCGGAAAATGAACTGCGTAGAGCGAATAGGAGAATCCCGCGAGCTGCTCATTCAAACATCCGCACCGGCCTTGAATTCGAATTACGCGGTGATCCGCCAGCATAATCGCTTCCTGGTGATGCAACGACCGTGAACCTGACCACGCAGAGCGCACCGCCCCCCACCATCGTCGCACTCAGCACTATAATCCGCAAAAAAATTATCCCTGGCGCGACCAAGTACAACGAACCCCGCGCTCAACCATCACAGCAAATCCGCGAGCCAGATGTTATTGTTGTCGCTGGAAAGTATTTTCAATTTTCCCTTGTGAGAGATTGGACTCATTATAGCCGCCGGATGACGGTGGTTGCGACGGCGCCCATGAAGTTTTTTGAGGTCCGATTGAAGCAGATAGCAGGCGCCGCCAATCCTCAATGCGGAAGAACATACGTGATTTTGCGTTGTCATTAGATAGCCTTGCCACAATAATGCTGGATTTTGCGGCTGCGACGGCAACAGGATGACGAATCCAATTCGATCAATCGTTTTGGTTGAGGTGACCATTGGATAAAGAGACGACGAAAACGTTGCGCTCACTCAGGGCCAACTGCAATCGGCATACAGACGATTTCAAGGCTGACGGCATGATTCTTAGCGGCGCCAAGATGAACAAAAATGGATTTTTTGCTGCAGTTAAGAAGGCGGGTTGCATCATTGTCCCGTTAGAGCCGAGCGCGTGACTGTTAACAAATTCCGTCACATCGCCGAACTTGATTCTGTCCGTGGACTGGCCGCGTTATCGGTTGTTCTGTCCCACGCTGCCTTGGCTACTGGCATATTCGGAAGTGGGATTGATGCCAACCTGTGGGGATTGATCCACCACACGAAGCCTGATCCGCTACCGATCGGTGCAACGCCGCTTAGATTGCTATTCAGCGCCAACGAGGTTGTCATCCTGTTCTTTGTGCTGAGTGGATTTGTTCTCTCATTGCCATACTGGAAAGGAAATAGGCTGAGTTATCAGTCGTTCCTGATCCGCCGAATTTTTCGGCTTTATATTCCATACGTGGGTTCGATCTCATTAGCTGCCATTGCGATCATTCTGTTGAATCCGAAGCCACACGGGCTCAATCCCTGGCTAGCGCCGTTCTGGAACGATCCTATTACACCCGGATATCTTTTCCGTCACATTTGGATGGATGGAACGCTCAATAGTCACAATCTGAACTTCGTAACATGGTCACTCATTGTTGAAATGCATGTCTCAATCATCTTCCCGTTTCTGTTTCTATTCGTCAGTTGGAAGCCAAGAATGGCGGCTGTCGTGCTGCTTCTTGCCTCCACTGTGGGATATCTCGGGATTAGACTAGACATCCAATCCGCAGCAATCCGGGTGATCTCCCAAGATATGTTCTTTACTTTCGCCTTCATGGCTGGAGCCTTGACGGCTAGGGCATGGCTGAGCGGCAGGCTCAAGCCCATCGCGGGCTCTCGCTGGATGTCTCGCTTGATCCTACTTGCGTCGCTTCTGCTCTACGATAATCGGATGGTCGGAACGATCACCTATTATGTCTGGTATCTTTTCGTCGTGGCGGGTTCGGTTGGGATTATCGCCATTGTCGCGGAAACCTCCGGATATGAATCGTTCCTGAGAAAGCGCCCCTTCATGTGGCTGGGCCGGATATCCTATAGCCTCTATCTCGTGCACCCTATCCTTTTGCTAGCGATGGCTCACACCCGATCGCTGTCCCCAATAGTCATTGCCGTCTCAATGCCAATCCTGGCCGGAATCATAGCCGATATCTATCAGCGGTTGGTAGAAAAGCCGGCGAATCAACTGGGAAAGAGGATCACACGACCGCCTTCTTAGACACCGTCCCGGCAGAACACTTAGAATCCCGATCGCGACGTCTGCAATAAGGCGAGCTTCAGCTACAGCTACGCCGCAGGTAGGGTTTGCCCAATTTCAAGTTCAGCCAAGTGGAATATATCTGTGTCCCCGCTAGTCGCAGCCCTTACCTTACCTGCTCCGATCAGCATCCCTAAGAAAAGCCAGAAAAATATATTGGAAGGATCCGTATCCAATATCCCCGCTTTGAAGCTCATAACAACAGTATAGAATATATAAATTGCAAGAGGTGCAATAACTGCGTTTCGTTCACTGTATCTGTTGAAGGAAAAAACTCGCCAAGTGCGAACTAAAATCGTCAAGAACAGAAGACAAACTATAACAAACCCTAGCCAACCGAGTTCGGCTGCGGCCTTCGCGAAATAAGATTCAAATCCTACATAACCAAGATCGGCGAAAGACGAGACCACATGACGTGCGGCATTGGTTGCGATGCCAAGGCCGCCGCCGAAAAAGCCGTATCTCAGGCCGTCGGCAATCTGCTGCCCAATAAAGTCGTTGGCATAGTTGGTCGCAAGCTGATCTCCGAACGAAAAATACTCCAACAGGTTCAAATCCGAAAACGACAGCGCGATCGCACCGGCGACGATTCCTAGCGGAGCCAGTAATAGCGTCCGGAATTTTAGGAGACCGCATGCCATATAGCCCGCCACCAGCAACGGCACGACCAAGATTGCCGATCGGGAACCACAGAAAATGGCGGCGACAATCGCCGCCATCAGCGCGAAGCGGGCGACCGTTCTAACCTGTGCCTTGGGGTCGGTGTTAATCACTGTGACCGCAACCGTCAGATATACATACAGAAACTGTCCATATTGCCCGACGAATGAAAATGTCGAGGGAATCCGATAGATGCCCCCCGCCTCTTCAAAAAATGCGAATCCCTGGGTGACTTTGATCGCGTTGTCACCAAAAAACCAACCAATGGCCGTTTCGTAACCGACCACGCGAACCAGGAGCGATTGCAGCAATCCCACCGCGCAAGGGATCATCCCCCAGAACAACACCAGCCGCAAGATGCGGGTGGTCAAAGAAGGCCGACCGGCGATCACCATTCCCACTCCAAGAAAGGGCATATAAAACAGCCAAACCTTCAGAGCGACGAGAATCTGGATGAACGATACGCTGTTGGGATTAAGGGTGCCGAGGACGACGTCCAGAATCAGCAGAACGAGCACGAAAATAATCTCGCCTGGAATCCGCAACAGCTCATCCTGTCCAGATTTGCGGGCAAAAACGCCCACATAGAGCGGCAACACGATAAAAATATCTCGAAATACGACCGGATATACGCCGCTGCCGGCATCAACCCCGACGATACCTCCAAGCATCACCATTAAAATTAGCAGCAAGAAGCCGGTCTCCAATCGCGCCATGCTTTTTACAAAGCAAAAAGCACCTACAATCAAGCCGACGCCGGCGAGGAGCACGAGGAGCAGAACAGGAAACGAGTCCGACATTTTAGCTAAGAATTTCTGTTGATAAGGACAAGTTTTATATTAAGGCGTCGGAAGTTCATCCCCGCGCCTGATGATCCGAACGCCCCCAGAGGCTCGTCCATCGTTTGAGTACAGGCGTGAAATCATCCGATTTTATACGCGTCAATTCGCCCAACGTAATCCCTGTGACGCGTTCGAAGGAAAACAGAACGAAAAGCAGGGTGGAAAGCTGGCTGAATACATAGGCCCAAGCGGCGCCAATCAGCCCATATCGGCTTACCAGAAGCGCAAGGGCAATCGAGGCAGAGAGAAAGCTGACCAGCGATACTTTCGCCGCCGTCCCCGCGCGGCCATATGCCCGGTAAGCGGCGAGCAAGATACCTGACATCGCCGCGGGAATTGTCCCGAGCAAGAGGATATCAACCAATACGGCGGACCGTTCGAAGGCTTGCCCGAACAGCGTCACCAATAGCCATCGACCTAGCGCATAAACCAGGGCGCTGGCCAAGACCGTGAGCAACATCGCGACGAGACTATAGCGGCGCAACATCAGGGCTCGCCCAGCGGCGGTCGGTTGCGCGGCGATTTTCGGAAAGGCCAGCATCTGAGCCGTAGCAGCGCCCAACGCGGCCGTCGAGGCGACATTCATGGCGACAACATAAAAGCCAAGCCTGTCAGGGGCCAGGTACAAGGCGATGATGGCCTGATCGACCCTGCTGGCTGCAAGGCCAAGCAGCGAGCCGATATGAACGGCCCCACCATACCGAAGCGCGGACCAGACGGCGCCGATGCGGAATGCGCCGATGCGAAATGCACCCGACCAGCCATCACGGGATAGATATAACCCGTAAACCGCCACACCAAACTGTGCTGATAAGTTAGCGACCAGAAATGCCTGGACACTGACTCTGCCGAGCGCGATGCAAGCCAACAGCGACCCAACCACCAGAGCAGACGGCGCGAATCGCAGGAGATTGACCTGGCCAAATCGACCCATACCCGAGAGCCACCCCAGGTGTATCATCGCAGTGTAGTTACAAGGGATAAATAACAGGTAAAACTGCACGTAACTTAAAACGTCACTCTTGGTCGATGTTAGGATAAGCGGAAGCACAAAATATCCGATTCCAGCGGCAATCGCCGATAATCCGATGCCCGTTATTGTACTCATCGTTAGCAAAGCGGGCGCGGAATCACGGCGTATCGCGGCGTAATAGAGAACACCTTGATCGAACGAAAAAAACCCTACCACAGCGACAAGAACAGGCCACAGCATTACGGACGCCAACTCCCCGCGTCCAGCGGGCAACAAATATCTGGCCGTCAAAATGCTGGCCGCCAGATTAAGAGCCTGAATCAACCCAGTGATGAACAGCGAAAATGCGAGATTTTTCATTAGACCAAAGAGGTTTATACAGGCGGCGGATCCGCCGGTGAAATTCGAGGCCCGGTCAGCGATCGAAAGACGAGACAATCAATCATGACCGCTGAAGACGAGGTCGTACGGGTCCGTCCGGAAAGCAACCGCCATATATCAATGTTCAAATTGTCATTCTCGCGAAAGCGGGAATCCATTCACCGGCCGCCGCGCTAGTGGCGAGATGGAGTTCCGCCGAAGTTTGTCCTCGGGCTCGCCTTCGGCCAGATCCGTGGGCGCGATGATCTCAAACGGAGCATAACGTATTGATAATAAACGGATTACTTCCAAGCAAACTCTAAAGGCGCCCCATGAGTTGATATTCCGATATGGATATTCCCGCCACCAACAAAAGAAATTCTGTTATCCGACCGAACCGAGCAGGTTTCTAGCACGCTGCCGATAAGCAGACCATGTGGCCGTCTCGCGCATATTCCAAGATGATTGCTGCCAGTGTAACGCTAACTCACGATCGTCAATCAGGCGTTCGATCGCCCGGACAAGGTCGTTCGCCGTGGGTTTTTGAAGCACCAGGCCGTTCTGACCGCTGATCACGCCATCCCCGGCGGCGAAACTATGGATAGCTCCGAGCCCCGCGCCATAAATCTCGCGTAGAACGATGGGCCCCCCTTCAAAAATGCTTGGAAAAACGAAGCAATCGGCGTTCAGAAAATACCGAACGACTTCCGCCCGGGATACTGTCGGAGCATAGGTAACGCGCTTTTGATATTTGGCGGCCGTTTGGGGGGGAATCGATAATCTGCCGACCAGCGTCAGCGACACGTCCTGCGGCCTTATATTCATGATCGCATCCATCAGGAAGGCAATGCCTTTCGTGCCGATGATATTCCCAACAAAAAGCAAATCGATCGGCCGATCGCGTGGAGTGGTCCGTTGCGGAAATTCCCGAGGAAACAGGCTTTCATCAAACCCATATGCAAGAACGTGAACTTTCTCAGGCGCGCAACCGTGCCGGATCAGCGTGTCCGCGCAAATCTGATTGCCAACGACGACGATATCCGCGAGATCGATCTCTTCCTGTTCTTGCTCCAATACCTCCTTCGGCTTCGGCACGAACGGAGAGATAAAAAACTCGGGACGCCGCGCATACTCCTCCGCGCACACCTCGTTCTGAGCAACACTATGAATTGTTGTCCTATCGAGCACACAGTAGAGACCATGGCGCTTCGCCCAACGAAAGACGTCCAAAGACACCGTATCGTAACCCCAGACTACATCGACGGGCTCGCGCTCGATCAGTTTAATGACATCACGCCCAAATTCCCGCACGGCACGCCGGCGCACCTTGTCAGCCAGGCCGCCCAACCCTTTTGACGACACAAATATCGCCAGCCACTCCGCCCAGCCCATCTGCCGAACGACCGTGGGGTCGAGTTGCGAGTTATAGCGCCGGATGAGCTGGCGATGCGCCCTGTCGGCATATGGACCGGGTAGAACGCGCTCCAAACGGTAAGGCCATTTAGCGGGATCATAGAACACCGACGTCGCATACCAGCGCAGCTGCCGGCTTTCCTGGAAGGCGAGCGCCGTTTGCCAGGAATGCTGGGTTCCAGGATGAAACACGCCTACTCGTGGCGACATGCCGATTTACTTTCTGGGCAGAATTTCCCTATGCGGCCGATCTAGCCGTGAATGATTCCCTTAACGACTCGCGGTCTCGGGGAATACCAGGAACATGATTTCAGGGCGTCGTTCAACTGCGCGAAGTGCGCTAGTCACTCGCGCGACCATACGGCGTTTCAACCGCCGCCGGTAGACAACATGTAAGCAGCGGACTAGACATTTTACGCGCCTTCATCAGGCATTTACCGGATCGATCGAGGGCATCTCCTGTCTCATGACATTGTCGGTGGTGATCCTAAGCTTTCATTCCGAAGATTCGATCGGCGCGACGCTGGCCAGCGCCGCCTTGGTCTCGGACGACATCCATGTTGTCGATTCAGGCTCGACCGATAGGACCGTCGCGATCGTCGAAGCGTCCGGCGCTCGGCTTCACCACCACCCATTCGAAACCTACGGCGCCCAGCGCAATTGGGCGATCGAGAACCTGCCCCTGCGCCACGAATGGGAATTGCATCTCGATGCCGACGAACGGCTGACCGCGCCGCTCGCTGCTGCGATCAACCACTTGAAGGCACACAGGTTTTCAGGGCCGGCGGTCGGGTATTTCATCCCGCGCCTGACCCATTTCCTAGGGCATCCAATTCGTCATGGCGGTATGTATCCGATCTGGCATATGCGCCTGTTCCGGCACGGACGAGGTCATTGCGAAACGCGCCGGTACGATCAGCATTTCTATGTCAACGGGCCATCAGACAGGATTCCGCACCCGATGATCGACGATATCCGCATGCCACTGACGGAATGGATCGCACGGCACAATCGCTGGACCGACGCGGAGGCCGACGAGTTGTTACAAGGAATACCCCGCACCGGCGTCATTGTCCCCAAATTAACAGGCGGTACGCCGGTCCAGCAAAAGCGGGCGCTGCGCGCAGGCTATAATCGCGCACCTTTGTTCCTGCGCGCATTTCTGCTGTTCCTATATCGCTATTTATTTCGCTTGGGCTTTCTCGATGGCCGGCCGGGGCTGATTTTCTTCGTGTTGCAAACCTTCTGGTTCCGCTTCCTGATCGATGCGAAGCTTTATGAACGTGGAAGCACCGCAGAAAAAAACGGCCCGCGATCATGAAGTTGTTGCATATCATCGCCTCGGTCGATCCCGCGGGCGGCGGCCCCATCGAGGGAATCATCCAGCAATCCGAAGCGCAGTTGGACAATGACATTCGCGAAATCGTCTGCCTGGATTCCCCGGACGCGCCATATTTGCGCGGTTTTCCGATCAAGACCTACGCCATGGGAACGCGCCCTTACGACGCTCGGCGAACATCGAAAATCGCGCGGTTTGCCTATTCGCCGCGTCTGGTTTCCTGGCTGCGACAGCATGCGGGTAATTACGACATCATCATCGTCAACGGCTTGTGGAGCTACGCGTCGGTCGGCGCCTCCCTAATATTGCCGCGCCTGTCGATACCGTATGTCGTTTACCCGCATGGCATGATGGACCCCTGGTTCCGCCGCGCCTATCCGTTCAAGCACTGGTTGAAGCAACTCTTCTGGATACTATTCGAGGGGCGACTGGTACGCCACGCCAAGGCCACCTTGTTTACGACAGAGGATGAAATGGCGCTGGCAAGGGATCAGTTTCGCGGGCATCCCTATCGCGAACTGGTCGTGAGTTATGGCACCAGCGACGCACCACAAGGCGCCGAGGCCCAGATCGAGGCCTTTCGGAGGCGGCTTCCGGCACTGGGCGATCGGGCTTACCTTCTGTTCATGGGCCGCATCCACCCCAAGAAAGGCTGCGATCTCTTGATCCACGCCTGGGCGGCTGTCGCGAAACAGCGGCCCGATCTGCACTTGGTGATCGCCGGTCCGGATCAGGTCGGATGGGTGAAGGAATTGCGCATCCTGGCCGAGAGGCTGGGCGCAGACGAAAGCATTCATTGGCCCGGAATGCTGAAAGGGCCGGCCAAGTGGGGGGCGTTCCGGGATGCCGAGGCTTTCGTCCTGCCGTCTCACCAGGAAAACTTCGGGATCGCGGTAGCCGAGGCGCTCGCCTGCCGGACGCCCGTTCTGATCAGCGACAAGGTCAATATCTGGCGAGAGGTCAAAGCCGGGGGGGGCGGCCTCGTCGAACCCGACACGCTGGCAGGTGCCAGGGCCCTGCTGGGGTCGTTTCTGGCCATGGACGAAACGGCGCGAGAGGGAATGCGCGCCGCGGCCAGGCAATGTTTCATGGAACATTTCGACCTGAAAAATTCCACGCGCAAAGTGCTGACCTTGTTCCAGGAGCTTGCGCGGGGGACAACGTGAAAATCCTCGACGCCGCCGATTCCCAACCGTTCGATGGCGGCCCTAGCTTCAGCTTGGGACATCGCGCCTACCGCGCCCTATGGAACATCGCCTGGTGTCTGCTGGCATCATGGACGCCGCCCTTTTTCAATCCGTGGCGCCGGCAGGTCTTACGGGCATTCGGCGCGCGTATTACCTCCACGGCGCGTATCCATGGCAGCGCACGCATATGGTACCCCGCCAATCTCGTCATGGCCGAACATGCCTGCCTCGGACCGCGAGTCAATTGCTACAGCATGGCGAAAATCACGTTGGACGCATATGCCCTCGCCTCGCAGGGTGCGCATCTTTGCGCCGGCACCCATGATATTGACGACCAGAATTTCCAGCTTTGCGTCGCGCCGATTACGATCGGGAAGAAGGCCTGGATCGCCGCCGAAGCCTTTGTCGGTCCAGGTGTAAACGTTGGCGAAGGCGCGGTACTGGGCGCGCGCGGCGTCGCATTCGGGGATTTGGAGCCTTGGACGGTTTATGCCGGAAACCCGGCGCGCGAGATCAAGAAGCGCAAACGCTGACCATGCAAAGCCGGCTCAAACCGCGTCTCGCGAATTGACCGATTGCGCCACCCCGACGCCCAAAATCACGGCATAGGTCACCACGACGGCTGGTATCTGCATGCTGAAATCGAAGGCGGAATGCACGCCGATCAGCACTGTCGCCGCAGCGCCCGCGCAGGAATAGATTACGTCCCGGCGGCGTCTGAACACACCTACAACACAACGCGCGCCTAAATACAGGACCGCGCCGAACAGCAGCAGAGCGGCCGGCACGCCCAGTTCGAGTATGTTTTCCAAATAGTCGTTATGCGCCAAGTCGACAAAACCGACGATCGTGAGCGGTTGATACAAGGGAAAGATATGGGAAAAGCTTCCCAACCCCGTCCCCGCCAGCGGATTGTCATGGATTGCGCGCAGCACGACCTCATCGATTTTCGGCCGCAATTCAGTATCGATCGACATCAAATCCAGCCGCTCGAATGTCGAAGCGCCCGTCAGCACAAGAATGGCGACGCCCCCGGCCGCGACGAGGCTGCCGAACCAAAATCGCCAGGGCGCCCGGGTCGACGGCGCCAGGAAAATCAAAGCCGTCAACGCGAGAACGGCAGACAATGTCGCCGCGAGCCCCGCTCGCGAATGTGACATCAGCAGTGAGGCGCTGACGAGCACCAGCCCCAGCATCCACCATCTGCCCTTACCAAGCAGGGTATCGACCATCGACAACACGAACGACGTGCGGCTCGTACCATCGGTATTTCTTATCAGCACGTTTGCAATAAGCACGAGGTTCGAGAGCACCCCAAGGCCGGCGAATGTAGCGTAGGAGTTCCGGTTGACGAAAGTGCTCGTCACATCGGCGACATAGGTATCCTTGACGAACCATAATATGCGCGGCTCGGGCGATACGAACTCGACCAACCCGTAGACCGCATAGACCGCCCCGATTGCTGCGACAGCGCGCAGTATCGCTTCCGCGCCGGCGGCACGCCGCGCCGCCTGCCATGCGATAAAAAAATAGGCGACATAGGTCATCAGCCGGAACAGGTGAATAAAGGATTGCTCTCGGTCGATGCTGAGCGAAGCGGCGAGTTTCTTGCCCAGCACCTCTCCCCCGCGATCCCAAAGAGGGTGGTGCCAACCCAGAACATCCCAGGGCAGCGACTGAAAGACGACCCACGCCGCGACCGCTCCGCCCATGACCAAGGCAGGAACCAGCGGCTTCAGCAATCCGCGCCGGCTGGGCTTTGACAGCTCCTGGATAGCCGACAGAATAAGCAGCAGCATCGCAACCAGCCCAAGAAGATTCCATGCCCAAGGCCGCGCGCTGCCCAGGGGAAGCGGGGCCCAGGCCAGCACGGCAATCAGGCTCCACTCCCGGATTCGCTGAACCAATCCGCGATTTGGTGCCAGCACGGCACGCGCGCGATCACCGTCATCTGGGCGCGAGCGCGCACGTGAACGGGACGGCGATTGCGTCACGACCCGCTACCCTGTTGGCCGAGCATGGCATCGATCGGCAAAAGACTTGCAGCGGCAGCCGCGACCTCCGCCGGCGTGATGGAAGCGATGGTCGCCTCGAGCGCATATGGGTAAAGCACGCGGATCTGTTCGCCGAACGGAAACCAGAGACCCGGCGGGTTAAGCTTCGAAAATATCCCGACCAGCGGCGTTCCGACCGCGCCGGCGAGGTGCATTGGACCGCTATCGACGCCGACGAACAGTGACGCGGCGGCGATCACCGCGGCGCTGTCGCGCACACTCAATATGCCGCAGAGATTGACGCATCGCCCCGGCCAATCGCCTGTGATCTCTTGAGAAAGCACATGGTCGTCCGCCCCGCCGACAAATACGAGCTTGTGCGGATAAGCCTCCATCAGCCCTTCGGCCAGGGTTCGCCAATTGGATGCACCCCAGTCGTTCATCGCCTGCTTTGTGCCGGTGCAGAGCGCGACATAGTTTCGCGTTCCGGTCCAATCCGCGATCATTCGGCGGGGCGCAGCCCGCTCGATCTCGGTCAGGCCGAGGTCCCAGTTTGCGGGATCGCGTACATCGGTCGTCCCCAAGGGCGCGAGACAGCGTGCAAGACGCTCCGCCTCCCGCTCGACCATGCCATCAGACCGGCGGCATGCTTCGCGCATATCCCGCGTCAGCGGCAGGCCGATGAATTTCCTGATCCCACACGCCCACAGAAATGCTGCATCCCGCAATACTTGGCGCTTGCGCAGACGACGCACGAGATAAACGACCGTATCGGGCTGCCATGCTCTGATCAGACACGAAAGTCGCCAAGCGTTCCGCCAATCCCGCAGCGAGACCGGATATTCGAAATAACCGTCGACCAGACCGCTACCCTCGATGACCGAAAAAAGGGGGGGCGCGTGATCGGCGACTGGCGCGTTTGTCAGCACGCGCACCTCACAGTTGGGAAAGGCAGCGCGGATCAGATGAAAGCATGGTAGGGCAACCACCGTATCGCCGAGCGATCCCAGCCGGTAAATGAGCACCCTCCCGGTCATGGCTTCGCGGTCAGGCTTTCGAATTTCCGGCTCGCCTCCGGGTCGCCCGCCATCAGTACTTTTACCAGGCTCATTGCGCTTTTCTGTTTCAGGAGCTCGATCAAGCGGTGCGAGTATGCCCAATCGAGCGACGGGTCCATCGTCATCTGCAGCTGCCGGGCGAGCATCGCCTTGCCGTCGTCGTCCAGCGCCGAATAAATATCGACGCCGAAACCGCAGCGCCAGATCAGGTTCGCCGCCGATGTCGGCGCAAGCTCGATCGACATCTTATAGGCGATAACAGCCGCACCCGCGGTCCCGCGCCGCATTTCGGCCAACGCCAGATTGGCCCAGGCGAGCGAATCGTCGGGTGCGGAGGCGAGGTAGAGGCGCAATTGACGGGCGGCATGGTCGCCGGCGACACGATCGGTGATCGATGGACCTTGGGCTAGCATCGCCAAAGCCAGGTCCGAGCGCGCGACGTTCGACCAGGTCGCCGCGCTTTGCAGCCGGGCCGCCGCTTCATCGACCGCATTTCTGTCGACAGGTTGCCCCAATTGCAAGGCTTTGATCGCGATCTCGGACGGCAAACGGATGTAGGTCGAGACAATGGCAGGCAAGCCGATAGCGGCCATTGCCGTCACAAGGAGCAGATTCAGCGCGGCAAGCGGTGCAACCCTTAAGCGCATCAGTATTACGACTGGTGATAGCCGTAATAATTCGAATACCGGCCGTAATAATAGCCGGCGTCCCCGTACCCGTAGGTGGCGTGCTTACGCGAGTTGACGCGCGACAGGACCACGCCGGCCACACTTCCGCCGTTGGTCCGCAACAGCTTCATCGCCCCGGTCACGATCGGTCGCGGTGTCTTTTCCCAGCGCACTAGATACAGGGTGGTATCGGCGAAATGAGACAGAATGATTGGATCGGACACGGCCAATACCGGCGGCGCGTCGAGCACGATGAGATCATAGCGCGTGCTCATGCGTTCCAGGAACGAGCGCATCTGCTGCGAACCCAAAAGGTCCTGCGGATTGGCGGTGCCGCCTTTCGAGGGGATGTAGTGCATCCCAGATTCCTCGTCGACCCTGATGATCGAATCGATATTTCCATTTTCCGAAAACATGTCGAGCATTCCGGGCTCGCTGTTAACGCCCAACAGCTTGGCGACACTGGGCCGCCTCAGATCACAATCGACCAGCAGGGACTTGCCGCCGGACCGGGCGATGCTGCGCGCCAGCGAACAGGCGAAGACGGTTTTCCCCTCGCCGGCCAGCGACGAGGTAATCAGCACAACCTTGGGCGGGTGGTCGATGTCGGAATAACGCAGCGCTGTTCGGATCGAACGGATTGACTCGGAATATTGCGAGGTTGGGCGCTTCACAACGACGTCCTGCGGCAATTCCTGCCGGACCACACCGGGAACCAGCCCCAAGGTCGCAACGCCAAGAAGCTTTTCCACCTGCTCGGAATTGCGAAAGCCGTTATCGAGCCGCTCCAGCAGGAACGCCGCCGCGACGCCGATAAAGATCGAGCCCAGCAACGAAAAGCCGATCAGGACCGACTTGTTGGGGAATGACGGAACGCGCGGCGGCAAGGCTGCCGATACCAGGCGGGCGTCCGCTTGCTGGATGTCCTCTTCCGTGGTGGTCTGCTTGAACCGGGTTAGGAAGTTCTCATAGAGCAGCTTGTTAGCGTCCGCCTCACGCTGCAGTTCCCGCAGCGGCACATCCAGCTTTCCCTCTTCGGTGGCGGTCTTCTGGATGCCCGCCAGTGTCCCCTTCAACGAAGTTTCCTTCGCCCGCGCGGCATTGACGTCGCCTTGCAGACCGCGAACGGTCTTGTTGGCCTCTTCGTCGATCTTGCGTTTGATTTCGTCGATGGAGGATTGAAGATTGACCATCGTCGGATGCGACGGCTGGTAGCGCGTGGATAGCTCCGCCTTTTTGTGCATCAGTTCCGCTTCGTCGGACCGCAGCTTTTGCACCAGCGGCGAATCGAGAACGGCGGCGGAATCGATGCTGCCGGCTCGAATCTGCGACTGAAGCTGACCCAGGCTAGTTTCCTTCTGCGCCCTTTCGGCCGCGGCGATGATCAACTGTGAATTCAGTTCCGACAGGCGCTGTTCGTTGAGCGACGTGCCCTTCGCCTCGGACAGGTTGTTCTGCTCCTTGAAGAGTGCCACCGCGCGTTCGGAATCGCGCACCTTGTCCCGCAAGTCGCTTAGCTGGTCGTTGAGCCAGTTACTGGCGCGCCTCGTTGCGTCGAACTTCGCCTCAACCTGATCCAGAAGATAGAAATCGACATAGGTATTCGCGATCAGCGCCGCCGCCTGACGGTTGGTCGACTGGGCGTGAATCTTAATCAGGTAGGACCGCCCGTCATTGGCGATCTCCATATGGGCCATCAGGGCGCCGACCTCGGCCGCCTTGCGATCCCGCGTCCGCGCCTCCTCGCTGGCGACGATGGCGGACGGAGGCGTTGTCAGCGACTGCAGGGCGTTGGCGATCCAGCTCAACGGATCCATCAAGGCGTCGAAGAAGCCGGGCTTGGTCAGCATTACATTGAACTCGGGCCATTCGTCGATTTTCAGCTTGTTGGCGACCTTTTCTGCCAGGGCCCGCGATTTCAGTATCTCCATCTCGCTGCGCACCGCGCCTTGATCGCCAGACAATCCCGCGATCATGCTGGTCAGGTCCACCATCTGGTTCCTGCGGGTTTCCAGCATGACGGTTGCTTCAGCGGTATAGCGCGGCGTCAACTGGAACACCCAGACCGTAGCCAGCACCGTCCCTATGACCGCACAGCCTAGAATGACATTCGCGCGGCGCCGCAGGATGCCGAAAATCTGGTGCAGATCGATCCCGTCCTCGGACGCTTTCGGAGCGCTGCCATTCAGGACCTTGGGAAGATTGGCTACCGCCCGCGGTTTCGGCAAATCGATCTGCTTGACTTCACTCATCGAGTCGGATTCCTAACCACATCCCGCAGCATAATCGCCGTGCCACAATCTCCACGGACACGGCGATACCGCCGACCGTGGCCGTCCTGGTGCCAGCCGCGAATCTGCACGCGAATCTGGTCAGAAAAATCGTTCGGGAACTTCTATCACGTCGCCCGGCAGGACAGCAGAGTCCTCTTTGACCTGCTGCTGCTGCTCTACAGTATCGCTGCCGTGCTTGACCTTGATGCGATCGTGATTGGCGCGCGGCGTATATCCGCCGGCCAAAGCGACGGCGTTGATGACCGTCATGCCGTTGACATAGGGATAGCCGCCGGGACGGTTGACTTCGCCAATGATGAAAAACGGGCGATAGTTTGTCACTTCGATGCTGACGCTCGGATTGACTAGGTAATCCTTGCCGTATTTCTGGGTGAGCAGCGTCTGGACTTCGCTCGTCGTCTGGCCGATGACCTTGATCTGGCCGATCAGCGGCACAGACACATAGCCCTCGCCGTTCACCTCGAATTCGCCGGACAGATCCGGCTCGTTATAGACCGTGATCCGTAGCTTATCGCCGGCGCCAAGCGCGTAACCCTTGAGATCGGCGGCGGTCGCTAGGCCCGCTGCCAGCAAGATCAAGCCGACTCCCACTGCCAGGGTCATTCCGAATTTAGCAATTCCCCCAACCAAGCCGCTCAGTCTCGTCACAGAACGCCTACCCTCTTACCCCAGCTAGAATTGCAGCCGGATTCTCAGCGCGACCATCGCCTGATCGTATTCAGCCAGCTGGAAAACGCCGATCGCGTTGGATAACTTCTTCGTATAGCCGATGTTCAGTGTGGTGGCGAGATTCCGGGTAAGCAGATATTTCCCGGTCAGCGCCACCCCATAAAGATCGTCCACACGTCCAAAGTCCTGAAATGCCTGATTGGCGTAGTTGAAATTCGCCGACAACAGAACATTCCGCAGCAACTCATGTTCCACGCCGACTGAAACCGCAGTCTGAATAAAGCTGGACGCCTGCGTAACGATCGTTTCCTCAACCGAACGCGATACCGATCCCTTGACCGACGTCAGGTCATCAACGTTCCACAAAAGATTGGCGCCGAACCCCAATCCGCTCGCGGTACTCAGCCGGGGGTCGTCAAAATTTTGCGCCAGATAGCCGACATAGATTTCGCCATCGACTTTGGACGCGATCGACAGCGCGGCGCCAGCATCGACCTGATACCCTGTGGAACTGCGCTGCAAACCGCCTGCGTCGAATTTCTGATCGTAATCGCGAGCGTTGCCGCTGGCGCGGAGAAATGCTTGATATTGCCGCATAATCTCATAGCTGACTCGGCCGCTGACCACATATTCCGTACGATTGCGGTTGGTTTCGAGGATCGGCACCCCGCCTGCTGTCTCGACATCGAAATAGTTATAATTATCGACGGTCCCGTCGAGTTTTATCCCGATGATGCTGTTTTCTTTTACATAACCTAACGAAAACGTCGCCAAGTGATACTCCGTCGGCGTTTTTCCGTTTACGGCATTGGGCGAACCGCGCGGTTCATGCAGGATTTGGTAGCCGGCATTTCCGTTTGCGTACACGCCCTGCAGAATATCCAGTCTGCCATTCAGCGCTGCGTTGAGATTGCTGACATCTTCCGTGGAGTACCGCGCGTAACGCACAATCTCTCCGCTGACGAGGGCGCCGAGCGAGTTCCGGTCCCAGTCAGTCCGTATTCCGACGGTTGGCGTGGCCGTCGTAAAAAAATCGCTCTTGGTGTCGAACGTCGTGGCATAGACGTTCGAGGTGAATGTTTCGGTCAAATCCACATTGGGATTGACAATCAGCGTTCCGAGATGGACCCCGTTCGCATCGTAATCCGGCCGCGCCGTCTGCAGAACGCTGATCAGCGCACCTTGTCCGGCCTGGCCCCCGGCCTCATTCGCCGGGGTATCCTGCCCTGGCAGCACGACATTTCCGGGAACCGTTGGAGTCGGCCCCGTCCTCACGGTCGTTTGCGCGAAGCCAAGCCCGGACATCACGAGAAACAGACACGCGTTGGACAAAAGCCATACTGACAATTTGGCTGATGCAACGGCCATTTCGTTAACCTCTCGTTTTCTCGGTATTTTTGGCGCGCGGAGGATCAATTAACGCGAGTCGGCGGAAATGCAAAAGAGTGGCGCTCACGGGTGCGCTAAACGGACTTTAACGAACAGTGTAAGCATGCTTCGGACAAGGTCAGCGGAAGTACCATGCCCAATATGCCACCGGTACGTAAACGATACTACCGATTTCAGTTGTGATCAAAGAGCCGGCCAGCAGCCGCTTATCAGACCTGGATAATTCGATAAAAATGCAATCGTCTGCGGCGCCGGCGACCCGCCGCCTGTCGGTGGAATGGAAAAGCTCGCTCGCGCGCGCTATTGGTGTGTCTGGCGTTAGTGGCGACAAGGGTCCGGGGGCTATCCAAAGAATGGTTTCGTCTCATCGCAACGTCGGCGCGCCGGAATTCTTCCGGGTGGCGCTGGCGCAGGTCAATCCGACCGTTGGCGACATCCAAGGGAATGCAGCGCTGATCCGCGCAGCGCGAGCATCCGCGGCCGCCGACGGGGCGCAGCTGGTCGTCTTCCCGGAACTCGTGCTGGTCGGTTACCCGCCCGAAGACCTCGTATTGCGGCCGAGCCTTCTATCCGCGGTCGAGGCCGCCCTGGACGGTTTGGCCGCGGATACGGCGGATGGCGGCCCCGCCCTTCTGGCGACCGCGCCGATGCGCGACGGCGGAGCCGTCTTCAACGCGGTGTTCCTGCTGGCGGAGGGCAAAATCCAGGCCGTGCGCACCAAGCACGAACTGCCCAATTACGGCGTCTTCGACGAAAAGCGCGTCTTTGCCGCGGGCGCGCTTCCCGCACCGATTGAGTTTCAGGGCCTGAAGCTGGGCGTACCGATCTGCGAAGACGTCTGGTTTCCCGCCGTCGCCGCCGCGCTTACCGGAGCGGGCGCGGACATATTGATCGTCCCCAACGGGTCGCCTTTCGAGCTGGGTAAGGTCGGCCAGCGGCTGACGCTGGCCTGCGACCGCGCCCGGGAAACCTGCCTGCCCTTGGTCTATCTGAACCAGGTTGGCGGACAGGACGAACTCGTTTTCGATGGCGGCTCCTTCGTCGTCGATTCCACAGGTACGCTGACCGCCGCCTTGCCCGGCTGGCAGGAGGCCGTGGTCATGGTGGATTTCCGGCGCGGCGGGAACGGTCTCGCGCCGGTTCCATGCACCGCCTTCCCCGACACCAACATCACCAGCCGGACGACCACGCCCTTCGCCAACGGTTCGACCGATCCATCCGACGCTGACTTGGCCGAAATCTACGCGGCGATGACATTGGGCCTTCGCGATTACGTGCGCAAGAATCGCTTCCCCGGAGTCGTGCTCGGCATGTCGGGCGGCATCGATTCCGCCCTGTCCGCAGCTGTCGCGGTCGACGCGCTCGGCGCAGCCAACGTCCACCTGGTTCGGCTGCCCTCACGCTTCACGAGCGCCGCCAGCCAGGACGACGCCGCCGAATGCGCGGCACATCTCGGCGTCGAGCTGATGACCTTGCCTATCGCTGACAGCGTTACCGCGTTGGAAACGACGTTGGCGCCCTTGTTCGCCGGCCGTGAGCCCGACACGACGGAGGAAAACCTGCAGGCCCGTGCCCGCGGCATCCTGCTGATGGCGCTGTCCAACAAGTTCGGCTGGATGGTGCTGACCACTGGTAACAAATCCGAGATGTCGGTCGGCTATGCCACGCTCTATGGCGATATGTGTGGGGGCTATTCGGTTCTGAAGGATGTATACAAGACCACCGTGTTCGCCCTGTCCTCCTGGCGCAACCGCGCCCGGCCGGCAGGCGCGCTGGGTCCCGAAGGGCTCATTATTCCCGAAGCCATCATCCTGAAGCCACCGACCGCGGAACTCAGGCCCAACCAGACCGACCAAGATTCTTTGCCCCCCTACGATATGCTCGACGGTATATTGCTTGGGCTGATCGAACGCGAGGAACCGGCGCAGGCGATTGCCGATGCCGGCTTTCCAATTGCGATGGTGAAGCGGGTGCAGCACATGCTCTACATGGCTGAATATAAAAGGCGGCAGGCGCCGCCGGGCGTCAAAATCTCCCGCCGAAACTTAAGCCGCGACCGGCGCTTTCCGATCACCAATGCGTTCCGCGACCGATAGCGGCGCGATATCATCGCCGTGACCCATATGATAATTGAGCGTCAGTCGGAGTTGAGGGCGCACCAGGCATGAATGCGATCGCGCAGACCGGAACCATTGTGAACCCTATCGCGGGTCCCACGGCCGGCCGTCATCTGTCCGTGACCATCCCCTGCTACAACGAGGAAGCAGGCTTACCCGAGTTTTACCGCCGCCTTACCGCAACCTGCGGGCAGGTTGCGGGCGACGATTACGAAGTGATCCTGGTCAATGACGGCTCGCGCGACGGCACCTGGAACATCATATCGGCGCTCGCGGCGACCGACAGTCATATTATCGGCGTCGATCTCTCGCGCAATTTCGGTCACCAGGCCGCGCTGACGGCTGCCCTGACTTTGTGCACGGGCGAGCGCATCTTCATCCTCGACGCCGATCTTCAGGACCCGCCGGAACTGCTCGCCGACATGATGGCGATGATGGATGGCGGCGCGGACGTCGTGTATGGCAAACGCCGCAAGCGCGACGGCGAGACGAAGCGCAAAGAGGTCACCGCCAAGCTGTTCTACCGCGTGCTGGCGCAGATGATCGACTTTGACATCCCGGCCGACGCGGGCGACTTCCGCCTGATGACCCGGCGCGTGCTCGAGGCGCTGCTCAGCATGCCAGAGGCGCACCGATATATTCGCGGCATGGTGAGCTGGATTGGCTTCACGCAGGTGCCGCTCGAATATGACCGGCAATCGCGTTACGCGGGTGAAACCGGTTACACATTCGCCAAGATGATCAATTTCGCTCTGGACGCGATCACCGCCTTTTCCGCCAGGCCGCTGCGCCTCGGCCTGTATGCCGGCATGGGCCTGGTGGGCCTGTCCTGGCTCGGCATCCTCTACTCCCTGATTTCCTGGCTGTTCTTCTCCACCCAGCCCGGCTGGACCAGCTTAATCATCGCCGTGATGTTCCTGGGCGGCGCCCAGATCTTCATGCTGGCGATGATTGGCGAGTATGTCAGCCGCACCTTTGTCCAGACCAAGGGCCGTCCACTGTATTTCCTGCGCGAAATCGTCGGCAGTTCGCACACCGCGACCCCTGCGCCGGCGACATCACAGAAATCGGCAGGCGAACCGCCGGCGCCAGCTAAACGGCGGGCGGCGAAGGTACCAGTCTAAGATTGACCGTCATGATCTCGGCTGTATCGATGCCGAGAAGCCTCGCGATCGCGGCTTTCCACATATCGGCACCGGTTGTATCGCCCACGACCCAGACGGAGCGCCGTCCACCCAACCAATGCATCGCCTGGGGATTCCCGACTGTCAGGGTCGCGACCAGCGCTTCCGGCTGGATGAGATGGGTAACGACACCCTCGGCCGTCGTGATGCCGGCATCGACGTCGTCGATAACCAGCAGTTCGCATTCCCGCCAGGGCCACAGAACCCGACCGTCGTCATAATCCATCTGGTTGGCTGGACCGCAGGAAGCAATCGCGTTTTCCACGAGATCCGCCGCCGACATATAGCGGCCGAGACCCAGGGCGAACGCGAATTCGGTACCGATACCGACGGCGAGGCTAGTCTTTCCAGCGCCCATCGGACCGGTGATCAGAATGTGACGAATAGTGGGTTGGTGGTGGGGCACCTTGTCGAGCCCGAGCAGGACGCGCCACATCACGACCTTGTGCTGCTTGAGATTTGCGAGCCTGCATATCGACTGCTCGATATCCGGCTCAACGGTGGTCTTGAAATTGGCCAGCCGGTAAAGATAGGGCAGACCGGCCTGCTGAAAGGCCAGTTTCCGCCGCAGCCACCAGAAGGCCACCAGCACTCCCGGCCAGATCGAAACGACGATCGTGAGCGTCAACCAAAACCCAGGCGTGAATGCCGCGACCGCCCAGGCGCCGCCGATCCCGAAATACAGCAAGGCAGTTTTGACGTTCCACCAGATATCACTGGAATCGAATTGGAATATCTTCCCGGCCCGCGCCTTGGTGTCATGGAAATCGGTGAATTCCTTGTAAACCCAATAGCCGAACATCCCGAGCGCAAAGACGATGGTCAGCGTTTCCCGGAACCAGCCTCTAGAGGCGAGGGCGGTGGCCATCCAGGCAAGCAGAAGGGTTGGTACGAGCCCGAGGAACAGGTGACCGATCTGGTCCGCCATCCAGACATAGGAGGCGGTGATGGCGTCCTGGACATCCTTGGTCCCGTAAAGATCGTGCGACACCTGGGTGATGACCCGGCGAACGCCCAATGGCTTGGCGTCGGGGCGGTTGAAATGTTCCGCCGCCTTGCTGGAGCGTGTCTGATCGGGCGGAGGACTGGGCGGGATGATGACCCGTGTGCCGGCCGGTCCGGGCATGCTCGTATCGCGGGGCATCCTACGAATCTCCCTCGGAACAGAATCGACTAACCTACAGTTTACTACGCGACAATTTATTATGGAGTAATGTTATGCGCGCGATTGCATGGGTTGGCGTTCTGCTTGTGGTCTTAGGCGTCGCGGGTCTCGCGGTGCGCACTTTCACTTACACGACGAAGGAAAAAGTGCTTGATTTAGGGCCCATCCAGGCGACGGCGGACAAGGAGCACGACGTCTTCATCTATCCGGCCGCCGGCATCGCCGCGATCTTGATCGGCGGTGTGCTTGTCGTGATGGGGCGCCGCAAAGTTTGATGCGGCGGGTAAGCGGCGGCCGTTTG
>JAQGIF010000223.1 GCA_028291345.1 Rhodospirillales bacterium
ATTCAGGTTGGGTCCGTTGATGATCAGAATGGAAGGGCGGTCGGTCAATCAAGCAGCCTTAAATCGGTTTCGCGTCATACATGAGGCGCTGGTCGCCGGCAATTCCTCTCCGCATGCTGTGCTTTGCGATCCTGTGCCGGCAGCACTCATTCCGGCAGATGGCAGACCGCTTCCACATTATGGCCGTCCAAATCAAACGCAAACGCGCCATAATAGTTCGGGTGGTAGTGCGCGCGAATTCCGGGCGCGCCGTTATCCGTTCCGCCGGCCGCCAAGGCGGCGCGGTGAAAGCCGTCGACAGCGGCGCGACTCGATGCCGTAAAGGCGATATGGACCGGGCCTTCTGGCTTGCCGCCCCCGATCCAGAAATACGGCTGGCCGGCCGATCCGAAGCCGATATGCGCGTTGCCGCCGATCTCCTCGATGATGATCCCGTTGCCGAGCGGTTCAAGCGCGTTTAGATAAAATGCTTTTGCGAGGTCGACATCCCTGACGGCCAGGCCGAGATGGTCGATCATCGCTCAGCCTTTGCCCTTGCAGGCTTCGCCGACATATTTCTTCAACTCCTCCACGGTCGATGCGCCGCCGATGATCTGGTCGCCGATCACGAAGCCGGGCGTGCCGCTGATATCGAGCGCGCGGCCGAGCTCGAGGTTCTTCTCGAGTTGGGCCTGCACCTCCGGAAGCTCCATGTCCTTGTGAAGCTTGTCGAGGTCAAGCCCGACGTTCTTGGCGATCTCATCGACCAAAGCGGCCCTGTCGTAATGTCCCTTATGCGCCAGCAGCGCCTCGTGGAACTGCGGATACTTCCCCTGCTTCACCGAAGCCAAGGCGGCTTTCGACGCCACTAGCGAGACCGGGCCCAATATCGGGAACTCCTTCAGGACCAGTCTGACTCGGCTGTCGTCCTTCAGCAGCTTCTGGAGTTCCGGTTCGTTGGCTTGGCAATAAGGGCATTGATTGTCGAAGAATTCGACGATTGTGCAATCGCTGGTCGCATTGCCCATTACCTGCGTCGCCGGATCGTGGAGCAGGTCGGGCGCGCGCTTGGCCAGCGCGTCTTTCGCGGCCTTTTCCTTATCAGCCTGGATGTTCGTCTGGTAGGCCTCGACCGCCTGGATGATCACCTCCGGGTGCTTCATCAGATAGTCGTGAACGACACCCTCGATCCCGGCGCGCTGGGCATCATTGATCGGCGGCGCATCGGCGGCGTTCGCCATCAGCGGTATGGACGCCACCAATGCGGCGCAGGTCAGAAGCGAACGAACCGAAAAGAACTGCATGCGAATTTCCTGGTGAAAGCGGAACACTCAACTACAGCCACTAGAGCTGGGGAGCAAACCCGGAATGCCCCTGGCCGAAAATGCCGTTGGGGGAATCGCCGGCCGGGCCGACGCTGAAATGAACGCCCTCTGAGTCGCCGCCGCCGTGTTTCTCCTTTATCAGGCTGGCCGCGATCAAATCCTGGGCGCGCAGCCACTCGCGCGATCCGGCGGGCAGTCGCCGCATCGCATCCTGGGCCATGCGGCGTGCGGTCTTGGGCTTGCCTTCCAAGATCGCCTGTTCCGCCAGTTCGACCTTGGCGATAGCTTCATATCCCTGCCGGCCGTAGGCGATCGCGAAGAAGCGATGAAGGTCGGCGCTATGCGTATCGGCCTTTTCTGCGATCTTCAGCTCATCGATGGCGGTCACCAGATTCGCCGGATCGTCCTTCTCCAACAAGGCCTGGGCATATTCCATGTGAATTTCGCCGGTATCCTTTGGCGCCAGCGCGGCCGCCTGCTTGAAAGGCGCTATCGAATCTGCGACGCGGCCATTCTCGAACAGCATCTGTGCCTTGGCCTGATAGAAATAGGGGTTCTTCGGCTCAAGCGCGATCAGCTGATCGATGAGCTCGACCGCGGGCTCGATCTGGCCCAGCCGCCATAGCGCGACGCTGCGCCCGTAGCGGCCGGCGATGCTCGCGTCGGCGCGGGAATATTTCCGCATCGCAAAATCGGGGTGCAGATAGCCGATCAGCTTTGCCTTCATCCGGGCATAAAGCTCGTTCCATTCGGGCGGCACCTGCTTGTCTGCGTAGCGCGAGCGGCGAACGCCCTGGATCATCGCTTCGACCCGGTCGGGTGTTGGCGGGTGATCCACTAGAAACTTCTGATCTCCCCTCAACGGTACGCCTTCTTCGACCTGGATCTTCTTCATAAACTCCAGCAAGCCACGTGGCGAAAGCTGGGCTTTTTCCATGAAGTTCATCCCCGCCTCGTCGGCCGATGCTTCCTTGGTGCGGCTGAATGCCAGATAGGACCGAATGCCCATATCCTCGCCGATGCCCAACGCGCCGGCGATCGCGCCTGGATCGCGACTACCCGCGGCGGCGGCGGCGCCCAGTACGGTCGCCAGCAGCATCGTGTAGGACGCGTTCTCCATGTCCTCGTCGCCGCGCGCCAGATGACCGCCGGCGATATGGCCGGTCTCGTGCGCGACGACCCCTGCGATCTGAAGGGGATCGTCGGACTTTTCAAGCAACCCCGTAAAGATGAAAATATTTTGACCGCCGGCGACGAAAGCCTGAAGGTCGGGGCTGTTGACCAGGACCACATGGACGTCTTCAGGCTTAAGGCCCGCGGCGATCCAGATGGGCGTGCAGAAGGTCCGGATTGTCTGTTCGACCTCGGTGTCGCCGAAAATGGGAGGAATACCTTGCGCCTGAGCCGGTGCGATGAGGCAAAAGCTCGCTAAGATACCAGCGACGGTCGTTCGCAATTTAGGATAGAGTGCCAAGTCTCGCCTCGGGGCGTTGTGACAAACTCGTTCAGCCAAATAGTGGGCGCGTGTGGCGCTCATGCAAAGATCATAAGTGATTTCCATGCCGATGTCGAAGACCATGCCAAATCCAATTCACGTCCCACCGCGTCCGATTCCGGCGGTGATCCCTTCATTCGTCGCCATGGATATGATGCGCGAGGCCAATCTGCTGGCGGCAGCGGGCCATTCGATCATTCATCTGGAGACCGGACAACCCTCGACAGGCGCGCCGCATCTGGTCCGGCAGGCGGCGACGCGGGCCATCGCCGAGGAGACGCTGGGTTATACCGAGGCGCTGGGCCTGCCCGCGCTGCGCGCCCGCATTGCCGCGCATTACGGCGAAAAGCACGGGATCGACGTCAATCCGGCGCGCGTCGTCGCGACGACCGGCAGTTCCGCCGGCTTGATCCTTGCCTTCCTGGCGCTGACCGCGCCGAGCGGGCGGATCGGCATGGCGCGGCCCAGCTATCCCTGTTACCGCAATATCGCGACCGCGCTGGGGATGGAGCCGATCGAAATTCCCTGCCTGGCCGAGAATGGGTTTCAGCCCACCATCGGCGCTCTCGAAAATCTCAACCGACCGTTGGATCTGTTGCTCGTGGCCAGCCCGGCGAACCCCACGGGCGCGGTGTTGCCGCGCGATCGACTGGCCGAGATTGCCGGTTGGTGCCGGTCCATCGACGTGCCGTTGGTCGCCGACGAGATTTACCATGGGCTGACCTATGGCGCGGTGGCGCCGACCGTGCTCGAGGTTGACGCCGACGCGATCGTGCTGAACGGGTTTTCGAAATATTACTCGATGACCGGCTGGCGCCTGGGTTGGATGATCGTGCCCGAGTCGAAAGTTCGGCAGGTCGAATGCCTGGCGCAAAATCTCTACATCGCGCCGCCGTCGATTTCACAGCATGCGGGCATCGCCGCCTTTGACGCGACGGATGAACTCGAGGACAATATCGCGCGCTATGCCGCCAACCGGGCATTGCTGTTGGCGGCCTTGCCGCGGCTTGGTCTTGCGGTTCCGGCATCACCGGATGGCGCATTTTATATCTATGCGAAGCTGCCCGACGGCTGGCCCGACAGTACGACGGTCGCTCATCGCTGGCTCCAGGAAACGGGTGTGGCGGTTACACCGGGGATCGATTTTGATACCGTCGATGGCGGCCGCTTCCTTCGCTTCGGCTATGCCGGTGCAACCGGCGACATCGTGGAGGCCATCGCGCGCCTGGAACGCTGGAGCCTCGATAGCTAGCGAAACTCCTTCGGCCTCTTCCTCATTCCCAGCAATATCTCATCACATTTCAGCGAGATTTGATGTAGATAGGCGGGAAAGGGGGATGAGATGCGACGTCTAACGGCCGATATTTTCGATGATGGCGTCATCTCGCGCGCCTCTTTGGTCTATCGCACGGTCGAGGCGTCGTTCGCGATAGCCGGCGTCGGCGCCATGGTTTTGGATACGGAGCCTGACCTGCCGCCCGGATGGAGCACGGCCTGTCTCGCCGTCGATATCGTGGTCCTCGGGTTTTTTGTGCTGGACTGGCTAACCCGCCTGTGGGTCATCCCGTTATCGGTCGATGGTATTTCCGCCGCTTCCGCGCGCATGCGATGGCTGACTTCGCGCGCCAGCATCATCGGTTTGCTGTCGTTTGTGCCGATGGGGTTGGCAGCGTTCATCGATTGGTCGGCGACCGGTGCGCCGGTTCTGTCGATACTGTGGGTGGTGCGATTTGCCCATTATTCCAAGGGCATCGACATGCTGTTCGCGGTGTTTGCCCGCGAACGCCAGGCAATTACTGCTGTCCTTTTCATGTTTTTGACGACGCTGCTGACTGGCGGCGTGCTTGAGTTTCTGGTGGAACGCGGCGCGCAGCCCGACCATTTCCGCAGCGTCCCGCAGACTCTGTGGTGGGCGATTACGACCCTGACGACCACCGGCTATGGTGACATGGTGCCGACGACTTCGCTCGGCCGTCTTGTAGCGGGCGGCCTGATGATTTCGGGTCTCATCGTTTTCGGCCTGCTCGCCGGTATTCTCGCGACCGGTTTCGCGGCTGAGATGAAGCGTCGGGATTTTCTGCGCAACTGGGATCTGGTGGCGCAGGTACCGATCTTCCGCGATGTCGGTCCCGGGACCATCGCCGATCTCGCAAATCTGCTGCGTCCGCGCGAACTGCCGGGGCGCACGGTGGTGGCCCGGCGCGGTTCCGCCGGCGATTGCATGTTCTTCATCGTCAGCGGCGAGGTGGAGATTCAGGTGGATCCCGTGCCCGTGCGCCTGGGCGCCGGTGAGTTCTTCGGCGAAATGGCGTTGGTGACAGGCGCAACCCGAAATGCCACAGTCGTGACGAGAGGGGCGACGCGTCTGCTCGTGCTCGACATCGCCGATTTTCGTGCCTTCGCCTCGGCGAAGCCGGAACTGCTTGATATCATTCAGCAGGAGGCTGGTCGCCGCTCGACCGTCGCGGCCGGCAGCGCCTGAAAATCGTCTCGTTGCCCATCGATAGATGGCCGTGCGGCCAATGCTCTGGCCCTGGTGCAAATCGACGGCGTCCTGTCTATAGTCGTTATATGGAACTTTCTGATAATCTGCCCGCCCTGACTGCGGAACCGCGCGCCCTTATTTCGTCGGACGACGCGGTGTCCCCCACCGTCCGGATTACGACACTCCCCAATGGACTGCGGGTGGCGACCGACACGATGCCCCATGTCGAGAGCGCTACCGTCGGCATCTGGACCAGTTGCGGCGCCCGCAACGAAACCGCAGCCGAAAACGGTGTCGCCCACTTGCTCGAGCATATGCTGTTCAAGGGCACGGGGCGGCGCTCGGCCCAGATCATCGCCGAGGAAATCGAGGCCGTGGGCGGCCAGATGAACGCCTACACCGCCCGGGAAAACACCGCCTATTATGCACGGGTGTTGAAGGAAGATGTCGGGCTTGCGGTCGATATCGTTGCCGACCTGCTGCAGCATTCGGTCTTCGACGAGGTGGAGCTTGGCCGCGAACGGTCCGTGGTTCTGCAGGAGATCGGGCAGGCCAACGATACGCCGGACGATATCATTTTCGATCATTTCCAAAGCGCCGCCTTCCCGGGGCAACCGATGGGCCGGCCGGTGCTGGGCACACCCGACACCGTGGCAAACATGTCGCGCGCGGCGCTCACCCACTATCTCGGAACCCATTATGTGCCGAGTGAACTCGTATTGACCGCGGCGGGCGCCGTCGATCACGATCGTCTGGTCGATCAGGCGCTGAGACAGTTCGATCACCTGCCCGCGGTCAAGCCGCCTGCTCCGGTGCCGGTCGTCTATGAGGGAGGAGACTTCCGGGAAGAGCAGGATCTGGAGCAGCTCCATTTTCTGTTGGGCTTCCAGGGGGCGGCGATCGGCGACGCCGACTATTATGCTCAATCGATGCTGTCAACCGTGCTGGGCGGCGGCATGTCCTCGCGCCTGTTCCAGGAGGTGCGGGAAAAGCGCGGCCTAGTCTATTCCATCTATACCTTCGCGTCCGCGTATCGCGATGGTGGGGTCTTCGGCGTCTATGCGGGGACGGGGCCGGCTGAAATCGCCGCCCTCGTGCCTGTGGTGTGCGACGAGCTCCAGAAGATCATCGATCATGTCGATGAGGCCGAGCTTGGCCGTGCGCGGGCACAGATCAAGGCTGGACTGCTGATGTCGATGGAAAGCACGATGTCCCGCGCGGAGCAGCTGGGTCAGCATCTGTTGCTGTTCGGCCGTACGATTCCGACGAAGGAGATTATCGAGAAGATCGATGAGGTCGATGCCGATTCGGTCAAGAAGGCGGCGGCGAAGCTATTCGCGTCCAAGCCGACGATCGCCGCCATGGGTCCGATCGGCCATCTCGAGTCGTACGACCATACGATGAGACGCTTTTCCTGAATGATCCGCCCATAAATGATCCGCCCGGCTAGATGATCAGGCTCACCCGATCCGGGTCCAATCCACTGGCCACGACGCGCCTCGAGGGCTCGTCGGTGTTTCTGCGGCCGCCGCAACCGGACGAATGGGCGCGGTGGGCCGAGGTTCGGGCCGAAAGCCGCTATTTCCTGGTGCCGTGGGAGCCAAGCTGGCCGCCCGATGCGCTGACCGAGGGCGCCTATCATCGCCGCATCCGCCGGCTTACAACCGAGTGGAAAACCGATGAAGGCTACAGTTTCCACGTATTTCAAAGGGAACGCGGATGCCTCGTCGGCGGCATTGGGTTGACCCAAGTCAAGCGCGGCGTAGCCCAGACCGCAACCTTGGGCTATTGGGTTGGCGAACCCTACCAGCGGCGTGGCTATATCACCGAGGCGGTGAAGCTGATCGTCCGCTTCGGCTTTCAGCAGCTGAAGCTGCACCGCATCGAAGCCGCGTGCCTGCCGGAAAACCTCGCCAGCCGGCGCGTGCTGGAGAAAGCCAATTTCGTGCGCGAGGGTTATGCCCGGCTCTATCTGCGCATCGCCGGGGATTGGCGCGACCACCTGACATTCGCGTTGCTGCAGGAAGATTTTGAGGTGCAGATCGCGGGACAAGAACCCGTATAGGGGCCGCCGCTTTCGCTCGCCGCGACCTGTATTCGGTGGCAAGCTGACGAACGAGAAGTACCGAATGGCAGGCTGGGGGAAAATACCATGCGCCCTACGAAATCCAGGATTCCATCCATCGGTTTCGCCGACGGCTTGGATAGGCGAACCTTGCTGGCGGGGGCGTCGCTGACGGGCTTGATGGCAGCGGCGCCCGCTCTTGCCAAAACAGGACCAGGCGGATTCTCGGCGGCGGGGCTGGTGGCGGTCGCCGGCGCGATGCAAGGCGCAGTCGACTCGGGCGCTGCCGCCGGGATGGTCACGCTGCTGTACCGGCATGGCGAGATCGCCCAGGTGAATGCGGTGGGCTGGCAGGATGAGGTCGCGAAGACTCCGATGCGGCGCGACACGATCTTCCGCATCGCCTCGATGACCAAGCCGATCGTGAGTGTCGCGACCCTGATCCTGATGGAGGACGGGAAGTTCAAACTGACCGATCCAGTTGATGCGATCCTGCCGGAACTGGCCAATCCCAAGCTGCTGGGAAGTCCGACCGATGCGCTGGATACTGCCGCCGCTGCGCCGCACAGCATTACCATACTCGACCTGCTGACCCATCGTTCAGGCATCGTCACCCAGGATACAGTGCACGGTCCGCTGGTTGCCGCGTTGAAGGATGCGGACGCCATGCGCGAAATGGGGCCTGACGCCTGGATCAAACGGATCGGCGACCTGCCGCTGGCCTATGAGCCCGGGACGCGATTCAATTATGGCAATTCGTTCGACGTGCTGGGCGTTCTGGTCGCGCGCGCCTCGGGCATGACGCTGCCTGAATTTCTCGATGCGCGCATTTTTCGCCCGCTGCGGATGAAAGATACGGGCTTCTTCGTTCCGGCCGACAAGACTGCCCGCTTCGCAACGAACTATAAGACCGATCCCCAGACTGGGACGCTCGTTGTCATCGACCAGCCTGGCGAACATAGCCGCTGGGCCAAGATGCCGGCATTTCCGTCGGGCGCGGGCGGGCTGGTTTCGACGGCGCCCGATTATCTGAGTTTCGCACGGACGCTGCTCGGCAAGGGTCGGTCGGGCGATGTCCGGATCCTTTCCCACGAATCGGTGGCACTGATGACCGCGAATCAGCTGACGCCCGACCAGCGCAAGATACCCTTTGCGGGTTTTGAGTTCTGGGCCGGACAGGGTTTCGGTCTGGGTGTTTCGGTCGTTGATGACATCGCGAAGCAGGCGCTCTCGCCTTTCGGTTTCTCTTCTGCCGGGTCATTCGGATGGCCGGGCCTGTACGGCACATGGTGGCAGGCCGACCCGAAGGAAGACATGATCCAGATATTCCTCATTCAGTTGCCCGCCAGCGACCCGCACAGCCCTCTGCGCAGCTTTCAGGCGGCGAGCTATCAGGCGATCGACAACTGAATACCATTCCGAAGGCGGCGCGCTCGCTTCGCGGTCATAACATGTCTAGAGTGGCGCCGGGCTTGAGAACCACGGCTTCTTGCTCTATCCCACCGCTGACGGCCCCCGTGCCAAAAACGATATTTGCTCGATCGCGCCACCGACGGCGCTTAATGGACTGCACCCCTCAAGATGTTTGGAAATCTATTCGGCTTTTTGTCCAGCGACATTGCCATCGATCTCGGTACTGCCAACACGCTCGTCTATGTCAAAGGGCGCGGCATCATCCTGAACGAGCCCTCGGTTGTCGCGATCAGCACCCACCGCGGCAAGGCGCAGGTGCTTGCCGTCGGCGACGAGGCGAAGCTAATGCTGGGCCGCACGCCCGGTAATATCCAGGCCATCAGGCCCTTGCGGGACGGCGTTATCGCCGATTTCGAAGTCGCCGAGGAGATGATCAAGCACTTCATTCGCAAGGTGCATAACCGGCGCAGCTTCGCCAGCCCCCAGGTCATCATCTGCGTGCCGTCGGGTTCGACGGCGGTCGAGCGCCGGGCCATTAAAGAAGCCGCTGAGAGCGCCGGCGCGCGCCGCGTCTTCCTGATCGAGGAACCGATGGCCGCGGCGATCGGCGCCGGCCTGCCGGTAACCGAGCCCACCGGATCCATGGTCGTCGATATCGGCGGCGGCACCACCGAGGTCGCGGTCATCTCGCTGGGCGGCATCGTCTATTCGCGTTCGGTTCGCGTCGGCGGCGACAAGCTTGACGAGGCGATCATCGCCTATATCCGCCGCCATCATAATCTTCTGGTCGGTGAAAGCTCGGCCGAACGGATCAAGAAATCGATCGGATCTGCCTGCCCCCCGGATGACGGCGATGGGCGCATGATGGAAATCAAGGGCCGCGATCTGATGAACGGCGTGCCGAAGGAACTGATCATCAGCGAACGTCAGATCGCCGAAAGCCTGGCCGAGCCCGTGGCCGCGATCGTTGAGGCGGTGAAGGTGGCGCTGGAGCATACCGCGCCGGAACTTGCCGCCGATATCGTCGACAAGGGCATCGTGCTCACCGGCGGCGGCGCGCTTCTGTCGAATCTCGACCACGTGCTGCGTTATGCGACCGGCCTGCCGGTCTCGATCGCCGACGACCCGCTGTCCTGCGTCGCGCTCGGCTCAGGCCGCGCGTTGGAAGAGATGAAGACGCTGCGAAATGTCGTCATCAACGCCTACTGATCTTGCTCTAGGGTCGGCCATGGCTTTTCCGGTATAGTCCCGACGCCGGAATGCAACGAGTGGGATGAATCTGCGTGGCACAGCGCACCGCCTTCACGCCAACCGTAACTCTGCCGTCGCGCGCCTTCGGCGAACGCTTCTCGTCGGTCATTCTGACGATGACAGCCGTGGCGCTGATCGTCACCGGCCGCGTGGATCCTGCGCTTGTGGAGCATGTACGCTCCAAAACCGCCGATTTCGTAACACCGCTCCTGACGGTGATCCAGCAGCCGCTCGCCACTGCACGGGATGTCGTAGACAGGACCGAAGGCATACTCAATCTCGCCACGGAAAACGCCCGGCTGCGCGAAGAGAATGAAAATCTAAAGAAGTGGGAGGCCACGGCCCTGTCGCTGGAAGCGCAAAGCCGGGTCTTGAGGGGGATGGTAAATTTGAGCCCGTCCGCGCCGGCCATCTTGCGAACCGAACCGGTTATCGCCGAACCAGGAGGACTCTATGCCAGGAGCGTACTGATTGGCGGCGGTGCGCATGATGGGCTCGCCAAGGGGCAGGCGGCCATGGCCGGCGTCGGGCTGGCGGGCCGCATTACCGAAATCGGTGCCTGGTCGGCCCGCGTTTTGCTCATCACCGATCTGAACTCGCGCATCCCGGTCATATTGGAGGGTACGCGCACCCACGCCATCCTGGCGGGCGATAATTCGCCCAGCCCATATCTCATGTATTTGCCGAAAGCCGCTGCGGTGTTGCCCGGTGACCGTCTGGTGACGGCGGGGCACGACGGCGTGTTCCCGACCGGCCTTCCGGTCGGCCGGGTGGCAAGCATCGAAAATGCCGAGATCCGGGTCGAGCCGATCGCGGATCTCGACCGGCTGGAATATCTCGAACTGGTCGACAGCGTCGCGCAATCCGCGCTGACCCCGGAAATCGCTCCCGCCGAGAGTCGCGGCTTCTTCGGAACGCCCTGATGGTCGCGCCACATCCCACGGCTCTGCATCGGCTCGATCAGAATGCCCGCCGGCTGCTGCCGGTCGTGATTTCCCTGGTGCTTGCACTTGCGGTGGTTTTGCCGATCGGCTTGCCGCAATGGGGCATTCTCGCCCCGCCTTTATTGCTGATTGCCGTGTTTTACTGGTCGATCGTGAGGCCGGATCTTATGCCGCCAACCGCTGCGTTCGTCTTGGGGCTGTTCCAGGATTTGCTGACCGGTGGGCCATTGGGCTCTGGTGCGCTCATCATGGTGCTCACCCAATGGACGATGCGCGGGCAGCAGCGCTATCTGATCAATCGGCCTTTTTTCCTGATGTGGGCGGCCTTCTCACCGGTGGCAATTATCGCAGGTGTTCTGGATTGGCTCGTCTATGCGCTGCTCAATTTTCATGCGGTGCCGATCGCGGGCGCGCTGGTCCGTGTCGTGCTCGGCATCGTCCTGTTTCCCGTCGTGACTTGGCTCGTCCTGATCCCGACCCACCGCACTCTTCCGGCCGGCTGATCCGATGGCCGTCGAACGTGGCGATATGGAGCGCTATCGCACGCTGACGCGGCGCACGCTCATGTTGGGCGGGCTGCAGGCGGGGATGATCTCGCTGCTCGTCGGCCGCATGTATTATCTGCAGGTCGTCCAATCCGGCCGCTATAAGATGCTGGCCGACGATAACCGCATCTCGATGCGCTTGATTGCGCCGTCGCGCGGCTTGATCGTCGATCGCGCCGGACTGGTGGTTGCCAATAACGACCAGAATTTCCGCGCACTGATCGTGTCGGAGCAGACGCGGGACGTGGAGCGCACTCTGGGCGTGCTGTCCGGCATCATCCAGCTTTCGCCCAGCGAGCTCGAACGCATTCGACACGACATGGCCCGCCGCCGGCGCTTCGTCCCGGTGACGGTCCGCGAGAACCTGACCTGGGAGCAGGTTTCGATGATCGAGGTGAATGCGCCGGATCTTCCGGGCGTGATCATCGATGTCGGCGAGGTGCGCTCCTATCCGCTATCCGATCAGGCGGCTCATCTGGTGGGCTATGTCGGCGCGGTCAGCGAGAGCGAACTGAGCGATGACGATCCCGTCCTCGCACTGCCCGGTTTTAAGATGGGTAAGAGCGGGGTGGAGAAAACCCGCGACGAGGATCTGCGGGGCACCGCCGGCACCAGCGAGATGGAGGTCAACGCCTATGGCCGCACGATCCGCGAACTATCGCGCGAGGCGGGCGAACGCGGCCGGAAAGTCACCTTGACGATCGACACGGAACTCCAGATCGCCGCCCATAAGCGGCTGCTGCAGGAACGCAGCGCCGCCGCGGTGATCATGGATGCGCAGACCGGCGCGGTGTATGCGCTGGCCTCCGCTCCGGGCTACGATCCCAATGTGTTTTCCAAGGGCATCCCCAGTGATCTGTGGAAGAGCCTGCTGGACGACGAGACAACCCCGCTGATCAATAAGGCGATCGGCGGCCAATACCCGCCGGGCTCGACATTCAAACTGGTGGTTGCGCTGGCGGGCCTGGAAACCGGTGCGATCGGGCTCGATCATTCGGTGACCTGTAACGGCACTTTCCAATTGGGTGACCACACATTCTATTGCGACGCCTATAAGAATGGCGGCCACGGCACGCTGAATCTGACGGAAGGCATCGCGCGTTCTTGCGACGTCTATTTCTACGACGTCGGCAACCGGACCGGCATCGATGCAATCGCGAAAGTCGCGAACCATCTCGGGCTGGGCGCGCGGACCGGCCTCGATATCCCGGGCGAACATGGCGGCACCATTCCATCGACCGCCTGGAAAAAGGCGCATACCGGCGAGCCCTGGTATGCCGGAGAAACGATTTCCTGCGCCATCGGTCAGGGGCAGGTCGCGGCGACGCCGCTGCAGATCGCCACCATGGTCGCCCGCCTTGCCAGCGGCGGCCATGCAGTCGTACCACATGTGACCAAGGACATCTCAGGTGGGGAACCGATACGCGGCGATTGGCCGAAGATCGACTTCAAGCCCGAGCATGTCGAAGCCGTGCTGGCCGGGATGCGCGCGGCGACCGATCACGGCACAGGCAAGGATCTCCAGATCAAGGAACCGGGCATGCAGATGGCCGGCAAGACAGGCACCGCGCAGGTTCACGCCTATACGGTTGCCGAACGTGATAGCGGTCAGATTGCCAAGGTCGATGATGCGCTGCCCTGGAAGCTGAAGAACCATGCCTGGTTCGTCGGCTACGCACCGCAAGACAATCCGCGCTATGTTTGCGCCGTGCTGGTTGAGCATTCCGGCAAATTCGGCGCGCAGGCCGCCGGTCCGGTGGCGCGCGATCTGCTGCTGTTGACCCAGCAGCGCGACCCAGCCCGTATCAATGTTTCGGCAGAACTGCCCGCAAAGCCGGCTTGATAATGCAAGATCGGCAGACCTGATGGCGCAGATCACATTCAACGAGCCGGAGCCGAAGCTCGGCGGCAAGATCAAGTCACTGCCATGGTTCTTCATCCTGATGGTCATCGCCGTTGGGGCGATCGGGGGCGGTGCACTCTACTCCGCCGCGAACGCCAGTTTCCTGCCATGGGCCAAGCCACATCTCATCCGCTTCGGCATGTCGCTCCTGGTCATGCTGGCTTTCGCCTTCGTCGATATCCGCGTGTGGTTCCGCCTTGCCTATCCGGCCTATGCCCTGATGCTGGCGCTGCTTGCCGGGGTCGAGGTGGCGGGTAAGGTCGGCGCGTTCGGCGCGCAGCGCTGGATCAATCTGGGCTTTGTCCAGATCCAGCCGTCCGAATTGATGAAGATCGCGCTCGTCATGGCGCTGGCCCGTTATTTCCATGCCCGCTCGTCCGAGGATTCCCAGCGCCTGCGCACGCTCATCGTTCCGGCACTGATGATTCTGGCGCCGACCGCGTTCGTGCTGCTGCAACCCAATCTCGGTACCGCGATCATGCTGATGCTCGCCGGCGCGGCGATGTTGCTGGTCGGTGGGGCGCCCATGTGGCTGTTCGGCGCGGTGGGCGCCGCGGGGCTGGCGGCGCTGCCGGTCGTGTGGCGATCCATGCACGGCTATCAGAAGCGCCGTGTGATGACCTTCCTCGACCCGTCGGTCGATCCGCTGGGCGCCGGCTATCACATCACCCAATCCCGCATCGCTTTGGGTTCCGGCGGGTTGTTCGGCAAGGGCTTTCTGCGCGGTACGCAAAGCCATCTGAATTTCCTGCCGGAAAAGCAGACCGATTTCATCTTCCCGCTGCTGGCCGAAGAGTGGGGCCTATGGGGCGGCGTCGCGGTGCTGGGGCTGTTCGCGCTGCTGTCATATTACGGCATCGGCATCGGCCTGCGCAGCCGCAACCAGTTCGGCCGCATGCTGGCGATCGGCCTCAGCGTCAATCTGTTCCTGTATGTGTTCATCAATACCGCGATGGTAATGGGGCTGATCCCGGTCGTGGGCGTGCCGCTGCCCCTGATTTCCTATGGCGGCACCTCGATGCTGGCCGTGATGATGGGCTTTGGCATGCTGATCAGCGTGCTGCTCCACCGCGACATCAAGATCAGCCGGCGTTATCCCTTGGGGGATTAAACCCGGGGTTTTACCGACCGTTATTCCTCCATCATTCCACATATTTTCCATTGGCAAGCTACGGGCCTGTCCTGAGATATTTACAGCACCGGGAATCGTAATCCGGCCGCGCAGCCGGGTGATGGCCGAAATAGATAGCTCGGCTCCCGCGACGGTCGCATCCTCCGGCAAATGAGCGCGCCGCACGATTTCGCAGCTGGTCAGGGAATCCGAGAATTCCAGCCGAAGCCTGCGCCGAATCTCGGCTAGCTGTAAAGGAGCAGCAGGTGGATGGCTTCGACGAAGAGCCCTTGATGGGCGAGTTCATCGGCCTCGGCGAGGGTGGCGCCAGGCGTCGGATGCGCCCACAGGAAACCACCGCCCGTTTCCCAGTCCTCGTCGGCGCGCGATCGCCAGCCGGGGATCGTGTCCAAAAGAACGTAAAGCAGAATTCCGGCGAAATCGGTCGCGACGAAGATCACTTCCCCGGGCACCGTCTTCCAGCTCGATCCCAGGTCATGGTCGGTGGGCCGATGCGTCAGCGCGAGTGGAAGATCGAGTTTCTTGAGCGTTCCGCCGGTAGCTTCCTCCACTGGACCGGGGTCCACCGCCCCTGCAGTCGGGCTGGCGATGGCGATAAGCTCGCCGAAAGGAAATAGCGCCCGCCAGACGCATTAGGTGAAAATCAATTGCAGTCGGCAGCCGCCGTGCCGGATAAGTCCCGGAAATGGCGGAAAGATGCTTTCAGCTCCACAGCGCTTTCTACAGCGTTTACGACCCGGGGGCGTCACGGTCCCAGCCCTCAGTTTTGCTTAAGGCGGTAATAACCCAGGAATGTTCGAGCGCAGCAGGATTTCGAATAGACCGTCGGGCGCTGGGGTCTCGACAGCGCCCTCTCACTCCCCTATATGAGACGGCCTTGCGCGGGTGCATAGCTCAGTTGGTAGAGCAGCTGACTCTTAATCAGCGGGCCGTAGGTTCGAATCCTACTGCACCCACCAAGGTTCCAATAGGTTAGATAGAGATTGCGGGCTTTCTCCGAAGGCCGATGTATCCCCCATTTATCCCGCCGCTAAAAA
>JAQGIF010000208.1 GCA_028291345.1 Rhodospirillales bacterium
CGATGCAGCCGAGGCGGCGGAGCCTGCAGCCAAGCCGGGCGAGGATTGGGCCGGCAAGCTCACCGCCCTGCTGGCAAACGCGCGGCGGCGGCGGCCGATGTGGCGACGTTGGAGGCGAGCGGGCAGAGGCAGCTGTCGCATCCCGACCCCGACGCGCGGCTGCTGTCGAAGAACAGCCAGGGCGTGTCCGGCTACACCGGGCAGATCGCGGTGGACGCCAAGCACAAGCTGATCGTTGCGTGCGCGGCGGTCAACGACGGCAACGACACCGGCCAGCGGCGCGCGATGGCGCAGGCGGCGTGTGCGGCGGTCGGTGCGGACAAGCTGCAGGCGGTGGCCGATTGCGGCGATTTCAGCGGCGAGACGCTGAAGGCGGGCGAGGACAGCGGGATCGAAGCCTTCGTGCCCGAAGCGCGGCGCGGCTGGCAACCGGGAAAGGACGGCCGGTTCGGCCGAGGCGTTCGGCTATGACTCCGCGGCGGATATCTATCGCTGTCCCGCCGGCGCTGTCCCGCCGGCGAGATGTTGCGCCCGATGGCCGGGCGCACGCGCGACGTGACCGGCAAATGGCGGAATGCGCTAGGTCAGTCGCCGATCCGCCTGCGCCACCGGTCCGCTCCATGCAAATGCCTCTCCGCCAAGGCGGACCGGCGGATCATCGAGCGCTGGGAGCAGGAGGACGTGATCGAGCGGCATCGCGCGCGCAGGGCCAACAGCAAGGATATGATGCGCCGCCGCAAGGCGCTGGCGGAACATCCGGTCGGCACGCTGAAGCGCCGTGCGAGCTATCGGCCTCGCCCGCCAGGCCGAGGGCAGGGTAGGAAAGCCGCTCGCGGTCGTGCATGGCCTGTCCTGTAATCCGGGCCACACCCGCCGCCCACGCCCATAGTCGTCAAACTTCGTGCGGCCCCTAATCGAAGTTCGCCTGCCCGCCATCCACCGGGATCGTTGCGCCGGAGATATACTGCATGGCCGGCCCGCACAGGGCGGCGACTGCGCGGCCAATATCCTGCTCGCAATCCCCGACGCGGCCCATTGGGATCGTGGCGATGAAGGCCGCCGTCCCCTCGGGGTCGGCCTCCATCCAGCCCGCGAAACCCGGCGACAGCGCCTCAGGCGCGATATTGTTGGTGCGGATATTGTCGGGGCCCCACTCGGCCGCAGCGGCACGGGTGAGCGACCGGATCGCCTGCTTGACCGAAGCATGCATGCCATAGCCGGCCATGTCCCAGCGCACGGCGGCTGCCGTGACCAGATTGACGATCGAGCCGCCGCCCCGCGCCTTCAGGTGCGGATAGCACGCCTGCATGAAACGTAGAGACGCGATCGGCCCCGAATCGAACCCGGTCTGATAGTCCTCGATCCGCGCCTCGAGCAGCCGCCCAAGCGGCACCTCCTGCGCGTTATTGACCAGGATATCGATGCCGCCCAACGCGGCGACCGTTTCCGCAACTGTGCGGGTCACGTCATCGGCCGATTTGACTTCACAGACGATGGGAATGGCCTTTCCGCCGAACGATGCGATCTCGGCGCATGTATCCTTGATCTTACTTTCGGTACGCCCGGCGACGGCAATCGCCGCCCCTTCCTTTGCCATTGCAAACGCGATGCCGCGCCCCACACCCTGGCCAGCGCCGGTGATGAGCGCGACCTTGCCGTCAAGAATCCCCATGACCTTCTCCCTTGTTCTCGTTACCGGTGCTGCACGCACGTGCTCAAAAACTCATTTCGATTTCGTCCGAGGGGCGTGCGGCATTGCTGCGAACCTCGCGGGTCATTCGCGCAAGGTCGGGCTCGCGCCTGCCGAATGTCTCGACCAGGAAATCGAGGAATACGCGCATCTTGGGCGCCATCTGCGGCGTACGCGGGAAAACCGCGTACAGCGCAGGGTCGAAGCCGGTGGGCGTGAGGTCATAGTCCGGCAATATCCGCTTGATGCGTCCCAGCCCAAGTTCGCCGGCAATGATCCAGGTCGGCAGGAGCGCGATGCCGATCCCCTCCATCGCCGCGTTGCGGAGCATGGGCACGTCGTTCACCTGCAGGCTGCCGCTGACACGCAGCTCCCGAACGCCGCTGGCATCGCGGTAGAACCAGCTCGCCTGACCGTCCTCCATATCGCCCTCCTGCGGGATCGACAGGCAGTTATGCAGTAGCAAGTCCTGGGGATGGCGGATGGGCGGATGATTGCGCAAGTAAGCGGGCGAGGCGAATAGCACCCGGTCGGTGCCGGGCGACAGCCGCCGCACCATCATGGCCGGCTCGTCGGGCACGCCGATGCGGATACTGACATCGACCTTGCTGTCCAGCACGTCGCGCGGCTCCTCTGTCAGCCACAGGCGCAGTCTGATCTTGGGGTAGAGCTTCAGGAACTGGGGCAGCGCGTCGGTCAGAAACTCGCTGCCGATGCTGACCCGCGTGTGGACGGTCAACAACCCGCTGGGCGTGCCCTGATGCGCCGATAACGCATCCGATAGCGCATCCATCTGATCGAGGATCAGACAGGCTTTCTCGTAATACATTTCGCCGATCTGGGTCAGCGCAATTTTGCGGCTAGTCCGGTTCAGCAGGCGCGCGCCGGTATTTTCCTCGAGCGCGCTGATCTTGCGCGACACGGAGGCCGCGGACATTCCCATGGCCCGCCCAGCCGCCGACAGGCTGCCCGCGCGGACAACCCGCGTGAAAACCCGCATGCCCTCCGTCGAGTCCATCGCCACCTCTTCGGTTTCTGCAAAGGAGGTTATCGGGGAATGGGAGGATGGGGCAAGTTATGGATGCTTGATTATTCCGGATGGGCCGGTGCCGTCACCCCCACCTAACCTCCCGCATCGAGGAGGAAGGACATGATTTGAGGCCTCCCCTCGAGGGGGAGGTTAGGTGGTGTGGAATCTATCAGAAGGCGAAGTTACTCCGCGTCGGCTTTCGCCGCGTGCGGATCGACGGCGGTCTTCCCGCCGATATCCATGCCCTTCTTGGCGTGCGGGTCGAAGGACGGGATCGAGAAGCCGCCGCCGCGTTCGCCCAGCACTTCGGCTTTGGATACGCTGATGTCGGTGTTCTTCCGGCGGCCATAGGATTCGACCATCGGAATATCGGCATCGGCCAAAGGCTGCATATATTTCTTCCGCTTGAAGGCGGCTTCGATATAGGGGGTCAGCTCCTCAGCCTTCTGCTTCTGGCGGATCGCGTCGCGTTCCTTGAAGGCCGGCAGCAATTCCTTGGCGAACAATTCAAGAGATTCGCAGATATGCTCGTGCTTATTGTTGCCGACCTGCTGAACGAAGATCACTTGGTCCATACCGATCTTCTCGTAGCGTTCGAACTGCTCGCGCACCTGCTCCGGCGTACCGATGCCGCCGTGACCGGAGTTTTCCGGAATCGTATCCTCGACTTCCTTGAATTTGCGCCAGACTTCGGACCGGCCGGGCGTGTGCTGGCCATAGGACGCGACATAGCCCAGCGAATAGCCGAAGAACTTGAAGCCCTCGCGACCGCGATTGATGGCTTCCTCTTCGTCATGATGCACCGACATGGCGCTGACGATGGCGATGTTCGGGTTGACGGTGTGCGCGATTGGCACGCATTCGTCGGATTTAATGATGTCGTAATATTCCTGGACCCAGTGGCCCGCCTGTTCCGGCTCAACGAAGGCGAAGGCGAGCGCGCCCAGCCCCATGCGCGCCGCACGATGGATCGATTCGCGGCGCGAGCAAGCCAGCCACATCGGGGGATGCGGCTTCTGCACCGGCTTCGGCACAATATTGCGAGTGGGCATCGAGAAGAATTCGCCCTTGAAGCCCGGATAGGGCGTCATCGCCAGCATGTTAGCGGCCTGCTCGGCACCTTCGCGCCACAAGGCGGTCTTGTTGTCGGGGTTCTGCACGAATCCTTCCATCTCCAGCGCGCTGGCCGATTCGCCGGTGCCCCATTCGACGCGGCCCTTGGAGACCAGATCCAGGGCGGCAATACGCTCCGCCGCGCGGGCCGGATGGTTATAGTTGGGGGACATCAGCATGACGCCGTGGCCGAGCCTGATGTTCTTCGTGCGCTGCGAGCACGCCGCCAGGAAAACCTCGGGGGCGGAGGAATGCGAATATTCTTCGAGGAAATGATGTTCGACTTCCCAGACGAAATCGATGCCGAGCTTATCGGCGAGTTCGACCTGGTCGAGCGCCTCGTGATAAACACGCATTTCCAAGCCTTCTTCCCAAGGCGTCGGCACCTGATGCTCGTAGAACAGCCCGAATTTCATAGTGATCCCCTTCCCACACGCCGATCGCGCGGCGCTTGGCGCCACCAGCTAAGATAGATAGACCAGCCGGAGGCTTCCGATAAGGGATAGTAATCGACCACCATCTTTGCAAATTTTGCAAAAATGGTGGTTAGACCGATCCAGTAGACGCTTTCTGCCTACCCAGAAATGGAACCAGCAAAACTTTAAGGACATAGGTGTAAATTCCGGTTGCAGCCGGCCGATTCTCCAGGCGATAAGCGCATATGCCCAAACGCCAGAAAGCACCGAAGACTCCCCGCAAAGAAGGCGCCGAGGCCGCGCAAGGCGGTCAGGCGCGCAGTTCCAATCCATATCCCAGTTCCGACACGAATAAACGGAACGAATGGTTCGCGGGCTACGACGCCGGTCTGACCAAGGCGAAGGGCTCGAAGTCGTAGTTCTTCTCCTTTCGCGTGGCGGTATTCAAGCGTCTCTAATTAACCGTCAGTTGATAACGTCATGCGCGGTCTTGACCCGCGTATCCACGCGCCGCAGGGAGCATTGATGACGAAAGACTGGATACCTGCTGGTCCACGTGGACGGCCGGGTCAAGCCCGGCCATGACGTAACGAGAAAGAGTCTCGCCCCGGTCAGTGGCCGCCCGTCCATTTATCCAGCCAACCCAGCACCGTGTCGTACCATTGAACGGAATTCTGAGGCTTCAGCACCCAATGGTTTTCCGTCGGAAAGAACAGGAACTCGCTCGGCACGCCCTTGCGCTGCAAGGCTGTAAAAGCCGCAAGGCCCTGCTCCTCGGGAATGCGGAAATCGCGCCCGCCATGCACAATCAGCTGGGGAAGGCTCCAATTGGCGACATGGTTGATCGGGTTGAAGCGCTCGAAATTCTCTGGATGCTGCCACGGCAGCCCGCCATTCTCCCATTCCGAAAACCACAGCTCCTCGGTCGAATAGGCCATCATCCGGTTGTCGAAGACGCCGTCATGGGTGACCAGGCACTTGAACGGCGCCTTCCAGTTCCCGGCGATCCAGTTAATCATGTATCCGCCATAGGAGCCGCCGAGCGCGCAGGCCCGGCCTCCATCGAGGAACCGGTATTTCGACAGGGCATAGGCCAAGCCTTTTTGCAGATCCTCCAGGGGCCGGTCGCCCCAATGGGTCGAGATCGAATCGGTGAAGGCCTGGCCGTACCCTGGGGTGCCGTGGAAATCGATCATCACCACCGCATAGCCTGCGCCGGCGAAGGTCTGTGCGTTCCAGCGGTAATGGAAAATGTTGGCGAGCGAGGATTGCGGCCCGCCATGGATGATCAGCGCGACCGGATATTCTCCGTCCGCCTTGAAGGCGAACGGTTTCACCACGTAGCCGTGCACGGTCTCGCCGTTCCAGCCGGGGAAGGAAAACTGCTCGTAACCGCCAAAGCCGATGCCGGCGAGCTGCGCGACGTTATGCCGGGTCAGTTGCGTGGGATGACCGCCGGCCAGGCCGATACGGTAGAGCTGATCCGGGGAATCCAGTGTGCTGGCGGCGTAGACGATCGCTTTGGCCCGCGCCTCGAAGGCGGCGACATGACCATCACCGGTCAACGGCTTGACTGTCCCTTTGGCGACATCGATGGCGAAGATGCGAACCTGGCCGAGATCGTCCGCGGTGGTGAAGATGGTCTTGCCGTCGCCCGACCATTGCAGCCCGTCGGCCGAGCGATCCCAGCCGGCAGCGATCTCATGCGTCTCGCCGGACTCCATATCCCGCAACATGATGCCACAACGATCGGCCTCGAAGCCCGGACGCTTCATCGCGCGATAGGCGAGCGTCGTCCCATCCGGTGAGAAAACCGGGCCGCCATCCCAGGCGGGATTCCCCGGCGTCAGGTTTTCCGGTGCCTTGGACCCGTCAAGCGGTACGCGCCACAGGTCGAAATTGGTACTCCACGGCTCGGTGCGGCCGGCCAGCCGGGCGGAAAAGACCACGGTGGCGCTATCAGGTGAAATCGCAAAATCCTGATCGTCGCCGAACGGCTTGGACGGGGCGTCGCCGTCCAAGCCCTTCATCAGCGGGATCGGCGCCCCCGTGGCATTTCCCGATGCATCGAGGGGCAGAGCCCACAGCGCGTTGCGCATACCGTCTGCCCACTCGTCCCAATGGCGGACGAACAGCTTGTCGTATAGTACGCCGTTGGCCTTGTTCGCAGCCTTAGCGTCGATCCGCGATTTGGTGCAGGCCAGCGTATCGCAATCCGGGAAGACGGCGATGCCCACCACCAGATGCTTGCCGTCTGGCGTTACCCGGAAAGTACCGACTTCGAGCGGCAATTGCGTGACCTGGACGGCCTGTGCACCGGCAAGGTCGGTGCGCCATATCTGTTTGGCACCCGACCTGTTCGAGGCGAAATAGATCGCCTTGCTGTCGGGTGACCAGTGCGGGTCCTCCGCGCCGCCATCGGACGCGGCGAGGCGACGTGATCCTTCTCCGGCATGATCCAGATCAATCAGCCACAACGCATGCACGCTCTTATTTTCGTCATAAGCCGTCGTGCGCAGGACGTAGACTGCATAGCGCCCATCGGGCGACAGCTTGGGGTTCGACGCGCGGTCGAGGATCACAAGGTCCTTTGCAGTGAAGGCGCGCGGCTGGGCCAGCGCGGGCGCGATCGCGACGGCCAAGGCCGCAACGAAGACCGCCCCGTAGAGAATCGCTTGAAATGTCATGAGCTACTCCGTGCCCTAACCGCGAATCTTTGCCTGTGCCAGGCTCGCAAAATAGACCGCACCGCTGAGAGCGGCGATCCAGAAGCTGCTGGGCCAATCGGTGTGATAGGCCAAGGAGATGCCGAGCCAAGTTTCGGCGAGACCGATGATCACGGTCAGCAACAGGCCGCGCCCCAGCCGGGTCGACAGGCGTTGTGCCGCCGCGGCCGGGCCGACCATCAGGGTGAAAACCAGCAATACGCCGACGATCTGGGCCGCTTCGGCGACCGCTATGGCGACGATCGCCATGAACAGGACCGACACCAGGCGAATGGACACGCCCCTCGCCTCGGCCAGATCCGGCTGCAAGGTCGCGAACAGCAGCGGCCGCGCCATCAGCGCGAGCGCCAGCAGGCAGGCCATGCCCAGCATCGCCAATGTATGGACGGTGGTCCGGTCCACGCTGAACACGTTACCGAACAACAGGCTGGTCGCCCGCGTGGCGAAGGATGTGTAGAAATGCAGGAACAGCAAACCGAGGCCAAGCGATAGCGACAACACCATGCCGATCGCGACATCGCGGCCGCTCACGCGATCACCGAGAAAACCCATCGCGAGCCCGGCCGCCAGGGTCAGCGCCACCAACCCCCAAAAAGGCGACACGCCGAGCAGCACCGCGCCGGTCGCACCGGCGAAACCGACATGCGACAGGGCGTGACCGGCAAAGGTCTGGCCCCGCATCACCAGGAAAAAACCGACAATCCCCGCCACGACCGCGACAATGCCGCCCGCGGCCAATGCATTGATGACGAAATCATAGCTAAGCATGATGGTGGCCGTGCCCGTGATCACGCGCGTGCCCGTGGGCGTCATCATGGCGATGGTCGCCCCGCTCCACCTCATACTGGTCGGACATCACGAAAATCCGGCCGTTAAGGCGAACGACCTCGATCGCCGAACCGTAAAGGCGCGACAGGACCGGGCCCGTTATCACCTCATCGACGCTGCCCAAGGCGGCGTGGCCGTTGCCCAGATAGAGCACGCGGTCCAGCGTTCCGAGGAGCGGGTTCAACTCATGCGCGCTGAACAAAACCGCGATGCCGAGTTCCTTCTGCACCCGGCGCGCCAGATCGATCACTGCGTGCTGTCGATTGGGGTCAAGACTGATCAGCGGCTCATCGAGCAGCAGCAGTCTGGGCTGGCCAAGCAGCGCCTGAGCCAATAGCAGCCGCTGGCGCTCGCCGCCGGAAGTTTCGGCCAGCGGGCGACGGGCAAGTTCCGTCGCCCCGACGAGTTCCAGCGCCCGATCCGCGTCGCGATAATCGGCCTTACCCGGCCAGGGCAGCCCCCAACGCTGACCGTTGGTGGCGCTGACCACGAAGTTCCGCCCACTGAGGCGAAAGCCGCTGATCGGACTGCTGACCTGCGGCATATAGCCGATGGCTTGGTTGCCGCGATGGACCGGCGCGCCGAGCACCTGAATGCTCCCGGCGCTCACCGGTACCAGCCCCAGCAGAGCGCGCATCAATGTCGTCTTTCCCGCGCCATTAGGGCCGAGCATGCCGATGAATTCACCGTCCTCGATCGCCAAAGTGACATCGGACAGGATGCGTCGACCGCCGATCGACAGCGTCACGCCGTCGAGAGAAATCGCCGTCATTGTGCCGCTCCCGACAGCGCCTTGTCCAATGCATCAAGCTGCGCCGACATCCAATCCTGATAGCGGCTGCCCGGCGGCTCCGTTTCACTGACGCCCACCACGGGTATTCTCCCGTCCTCCGCCATCCGCCGCATGCGTTGGGACAAGGCCCCGGTTGCCTGGGTGTTATACAGAAGAACTTTGACCTTTCGTCCCTTAAGATCGTCTTCGAAGGCGGCAACGTCGCGTGCGCTGGGCTCGGTATCGTTCATAACCGCAAGCTGGAAGGCGGGATTGCGCATCTGAAGACCGATCGCCCGCGCCATATAGTCGAAGACCGGCTCGGTCGCGGTGACCGGTGTGCCAGCATATTTGCCGCGCATGTCCGCGATCCTGTCGAGCAAAGGCATAACCGACAGGTCGAAATCCCGGAGATGCGCCGCATACTCGCCCGCATGGCCCGGATCGCCAGCCGCAAGATTATCGGCGATAGCTGTGGCAACCATACGGATAATCGCAAGATCGTACCAAAGATGCGGATTGTCGCCGGGCGTTATATGCGCCAGATCGCCCGCAATGATCGTCCTGCGGGTGGTTTCACCGGTTACCGCCAGCAGCCTCGGCATCCAGGGGTCATAATCGGCGCCGTTATAGATCGCCAGTTGGGCCGCCGCCAAAGCCCGCGCAGCTGAAGCCCCGGCCTCGAATAGATGTGGGTCCTGGGCGGGATTGTTGAGGATGCTGATGACCGAGACCCTGTCGCCGCCCAGCTGCTCGGCCAGATCGCCATAGACATTTTCAGCCGCGACGACATTGAGCGGCACTGCGTTGGCCGCAACCGGCATAGCGGCCAAGCCTAAAACGACCAGGCCGATTGTTCGAATGCGCATAGTCTCCAAAATCAAGATACCTAATTCGCCGTGGACAGACCGCGCGTCATTCGACAGTTTGACCGCATTCGCCAGTAACAGCGATAGCGCCGCTGGCGGTATAGAGCCGGCGCGGGTCCTCCACAACTGGGGACGCCGTCGAACCGCAAGGGGAAATCGATGGACCTGCAAACCCTATGGGACGAGCGCGAGATCGCCCATGCGCTCGGCCGCTTCGCGCGCATTCTCGATGGGCGGGAATGGAGCGCGGTCAGCGAGGTTTTCGCCGACGATCTGACCTTCAACTATGGCGACGGCGCCGAGCGTTCGGGCATCGCGGCGATGACCGAGCAGTTCCAGCGCTTCCTCGATGTCTGCGGACCGTCGCAGCACCTGCTGGGCAGTATCGTCATAACCGCAACCGGCGACAGCGCGATCAGCCGCGCCTATGTCCAGGCCCGCCATCAGGGCGCGGCCGGAAAAGAGCATCTGTTCTTGGATTCCACCGGCGAATATATCGACAAATGGGAACGACGCCCCCAAGGCTGGCGGATCGTCCGGCGGGATGTCGTCTGGCATATGATGCAGGGCGACATGGCGGTTCTGACGAGATAACCTACCCTTTAACCGCCGCCATCCGCCGCGCGACCGCGCCTCTTCCAATCCACAAGATCAGCACGGCCAGCACCATCGAGATCGTCCCGACCAGCGCGATCGACCAGCCGACGGCGCTGTCGCGGTGGAAAATATAGTCGGTCGAGGCGGCGATGGTGGTCGGGCCAATGCCCAACCCGATGATGTTGGTGAAGAACAGATAGGTCGCCGAGACCTGGCCGCGCATGCGAACGGGCGTGACGGTCTGCAGGGTCGCGATATTCGCCCCGGCCCAGGTGAGCGAGAAGAAGCCGGAGAGCGCGACCAGTGTTAGCGACAACCACGGCACCGTAATGACAGTGCCAAGCGATGCAGTGACGACCATGCCGATGGCATAGGATATGCCGGTCGCGGCAAAGGCGTCGCGGCGGCCATTTTGCATCATGCGGTCGGCGAACCAGCCGGCGGCGACGCTGCCCAGTACGCCGAGCACCAGTACCGAACTACCCAGAAACAGCCCGGCCTGCGGCGCGGTGAATCCATGTACCCGCTGCAGATATGTCGGTAGCCACGCATTGCCGCCATAGCCGTAAATCGCGAAGCAGCCCAGGCTGAGCGCCAAAGTCGCGTAGACCCCAAGATGCTGCCAGATAAAGGCCAGAACAGCGCCGAAGCTCGGCTGGTCGTCTGCGGTCTTCAGCAGGCGCTGGGGGGTCTCCCGCACGATCAGTAGCGCGAGCAGCGCCAGGACCAGACCGGGCAGGCCGACAATCAGGAAGACCGTCTGCCATGGCCGCGTGACGCCGATGAGGGGCAGGTCGATCGGACCGACTTTCGAAATGGCCTCGATCACCGAACCACCGATCATCAGCGCCATGCCCGATCCGATCGGGATGCCCAAGGTGAAGACCGATAGCGGTCGCGCGCGGCGCTCCGGTGGAAACAGCTCGGAGATGAGGGCGTAGGAGCAGGGCGAAAGCGTCGCCTCGCCGATGCCGACTCCGATGCGCGATGCGAACAGCCGCCAGAAGCTGCCGGCCAGGCCGCAGCTCGCTGTCATCACCGACCAGACGGCGACGCCGCCCGCGATCAGCCAGCGCCGGCTCCAGCGATCCGCCAGCCAGCCCAGCGGAATGCCGGTGGTGGTGTACAGCAATACGAAGGCCAGACCGGCTAGATAGCTGAACTCGGTATCGGTCAGGTGCAGATCCTGCCGGATCGGCTTGACCAGCAGACTTAATATAGTTCGGTCGATGAAGCTGGAAGTCAGCAGCACCATCAGGAACAGAACGACGAACCAGGAATAGGCGTCGCCGGATGGGCGGGCGGGCGCGTCGGCAGCGGTTTGCGCAGGTAATTCGGTGGCGATACTCATAAATCCCTCACCCCAACAGGGAGAGGGAAGGACCCATCGCGGCAGCGATGGGAGGGTGAGGGAGCGGCGAGCGCAGCGAGCCCGTGAACCGCACCTGCGGCATCACCCCCTTACCCGGTCCCTCAGACCACCCTCTCCCTGTTGGGGCGAGGGTTCGAAAGCCGTCAATGCTCACTAAACGATCGCGACGGTTTGGGTCAGCGAGGTGCCGAAACTATGCACCACGGCGGCATGCAGGCCGCCGGTGCCGCCGCAGACCATGACGACGACGTCCTTCGGCTCCGGCGTCAGGTAGATGCGGCCATCGGCGCGGATTCGCCCCTGGTCCTCGAGCTGGCCCAGATGCAGATGCTCCAGCCAGTCGGCAGGCAGGCTGGCGCTACGCCACAGCACCTCCTGCACATCCTCGATATTCCGCATCTCGCGTCCAATGATCTCGGCGCAGATCGGATTGATCGCGACGAACACCTCGCTAAACGGCACCGCCGGGGAAAAACCGTTAGTGCCGGCGTAGGCAGCCGACTTGCCGATCATCTCCAGGAACTCGACAGCCTTTTGCGAGGTGGTGTCGAGGATGTTCATCGTACCCATGCCGCCGAACGCCGTCACCGCGTCGCCCGTCACACCGCGCCGCTCGGCCAGCGGCGCCCAGGGCGATCGCTCCTCCCACTCGCCAACCACCAGGCCGGAAACTCGCGCCGGTGAACCGAACGTGCTTTGCGAGGTGACACCCGTAACTTGGCCGGCAACATTGCGCATGATCAGACGCAGCGCCCTGCCGATCGCCGGGGCCACGCCCGCCGCGCCGCCGAAGCAGCCATGCCCGTAGGGGATGCCGAGCCGGTCGCGGACCGGGCCGTTGACGAAGAGCGCCGGAGCGACCGAAGCGGTGGTCGCGTTCATGCCGTAAAGCTCGAAATCCGGTTCGGCCACCGCCTCGACCGCCGCGATCAGCAGCGGCAGCGATTCCGGCGGTGCGCCGGCCATCACCGCGTTGATGACGATCTTCTCGACCGTGCATTCCGCCCGCATCGGCGGCAGCAGCGCGATCACCTCGTCAGGATAGCGCTTGTTCATGGACAGGAAGGTGCGCACCCGCGTTTCGGTCGGCGGCACCATCGGCAGGCCGTCGCCCCAGCCCTGCTCCATCGCAAAGGCAGTGAAGTTGGCGATGTCCAGATCGGCCTCGTGTCGCGGACTGGCCAGCCAGTCGATCTCGCAGCCATCCGGCCCGCAATCGCGGCTGACGAGCTGTTTCGGCGGTGCCCGAACCTTGGCGTGGCTGGGTGCGATGGTCACGATGCTCATGCCGCGGCCTGCTTCCGGCTTTCGATTTCGGCGCCCATCGTGCCGATCAACCGCGCGAAGTGCTCATGCGCCACCGGATCGACATCCTCACGGAAGCGCTCGTTCAACGGATAGGGCAGGACATGGACCCGCAGGCCCGAACGCCCGCCGCGCTTGGCGATGGTTTTGGCGAATTCCTCAAAATTGGCGGTGGCGATGGCAACGGTGGGCAGCCCGGCAGCGGATGCCGCCAGTGCATCATGCACGGTCCAGCCGGTGCAGGAGCCACAATTGGCAAGCCCGACGAGGGCAATGTCGATGGAGGCGAGAAACGATTTGAGCTCGCGGTCCATCCGCTCGCCCTCTTCACCGGAACGGCCGCAGGAGCGCCAGAACTTCACGTCGGTCGCGCCGGCCTTGCGGAACTCGTCGGCCCAGATCTCGCTGATCCAATCCCAGGCGCGCCACATCTGGTCGACGCGGATACCGATGACCTTGCCCGTCAGCGGACCGGCGTCGGGCCCGGGCGACGTGATGTCATCCGCGCGCGCGGTGGTCGGGTCCAGAACAAATCCCTTGGCCATTGCTGCCTCCTCCCATTGGGCGGTCGCGCCCTTATCGGTCAGCATAGCCTCGGTAGGCTTGGTTCGCCAACCGGTTTAAGACTTTAAATCCACGCGGGCGGTCACCGACAGGCCTAGCCGCAAACGGGCAATGCCGGCCTGATCGGGATCGAAGCGGATACGCACCGGCACACGCTGGACGATCTTGGTGAAATTGCCGGTCCCAGGCTCCAACGGCAGCAGCGAAAAGGTCGAGCCCGAGCCCGGCGCGAAACTCTCGACCACACCGGTCAGGTCATCGCCGGTCAGCGCATTGACATTGATAGTGACGTGCTGGTCCCGGCTGCATGCGCACAGTCTGGGTTTCCTTGAAATTGGCAGTGACGTAGACCGCGTTTAGCGGCACCAGGGTCATCAGCCGCGAGCCCGGCTGAACATAATCTCCCGGCTGCGCCTGGCGATTGCCGACGACGCCATCGATCGAAGCGAGGATCAGTGCATGGCGCCGGTCCTGCAGCGCCAAGTCGAGCGCTGCACGGGCGTGGGCGACCGTCGCCTCGGATTTCTGCAAAGCGGCCCGCAGAGTCGCGCTTCTCCGCGGTCACGCTGGCAGCCTGCAGCGAGACATCGAACAGGGCGGTGCTGTGCGCGACATCCTGTTCGGCGGTGATCGCGGCGGCGCGATAGAGATCGACATCCCTACGCGCGACGAAGCCGTTGGGTAGCAGCGCCTCGGAACGGCGGCGATCGGCATCGGCGCGTACCGCCTGGGCGCCGGCGGCGCGGATCGCGGTTTGCGTGCCGCGGACATTAGCAGCCGCCAGCCGTTCCTCGGCATCGAGACTGACGAGCGCGGCCTCGGCGTCGGCCAAATCGGCCGTCGCGGTGGCGACACGGGCATCGAACTCCTCCGGGTCGATCCGCACCAGCGGGTCGCCGGCATGCACCGTCTGGTTGTCCCGCACCAATATGGCGGCGACCAAGCCGCGCACCTTAGGAGCAACGGTGGTGGCGTCGGCACCGATATAGGCATCCTCGGTGCTCTCATGCGAGGGCGGCGCGGCTATGTAGAAGCTGCCGCCGGCCGCACCGGCAATTGCGACCGTCGCGACCAGCATTGTCCGGTGCGACGGCTTGAACCTGGGTGGCGTCGGCGCCGCTGTCGGCGCAGCATCCTCAGTTACGACCTTGATCTGCTGCCTATTCGCCACCGCATTCATCACCGGCCTCGCTTTAAAAAATTCGGGGATGCCCCCCGGAGGCAGCGATGCGTTACGACCAAGCATAAGGAGCGCACTCGCGCGCGGGTGCTGAGCGAGGCCGCGTCGACCATCCGCCCGGTGGGTCCGGACGGCTTCGGCGTCGCCGGGCTGATGGCCAAGGTCGGGCTGACCCATGGCGGGTTCTATGCCCATTTCAAATCGAAGGACGATCTGGTGGCCCAGGCCATCACCCAGATGTTCGAGGATAGCAATACGCGCTTCCAAGCCCGCACGACGGGACACGAGCCCGCCGAGGTCCTGGCGATCTTCCTCGATTATTATCTGTCGGTCCGCCACCGCGATACGCCCGACCGCGGCTGCCCGTTGCTGGGGCTGTCGGGCGACCTTGCCCGCATGCCGGCACCCGCGCGGGAACGATTCGCCGAAGGGGCAAGCCGATTGACCGGCCTGATCACCGGCCTGCTGGAGCGTCTTGAAAAACCGGAACCCGAACTGCTCGCGACCTCGGTCGTCTCGGAAATCGTCGGCGCGGTGGCGGACCCTGCCCGCTCGGCTCAGATTCTGGCGGCGTCCCGTCCGGCGCTGAAGGCCCGGCTAGGTCTCACCTGACCGTCATTCCCGCGCAGGCGGCAATCCAGTCCTGGAGCCGCATCTGCAGCGGCATGAGGCTTTATCCGCGCTGCCGCGCGTATCTGCTGGATTCCCGCCTGCGCGGGAATGACGATTAATGGGAATTATCCTTCGGGCGTTTCCGGCTCGCGCAGATAGGGCTCGACCTTTCCTTTCAGCTTCACCGTCATGGGCTTGCCGAACCGGTCCATTGTCTTGCCGACCGCTAACCGCACCCAGCCCTCGCTCAGGCAATATTCCTCGACATTGGTCTTCTCGACCCCATTGAACTTGATCCCTACCCCGCGCTCGAGCAGGGGGCCGTCGTAAAAGGGGCTCTTGGGGTCGGTCGAGAGGCGATCGGGGAAAGTGTCGGTCATGGCAACGGCCTTCAAAGACGGAACGAATTTGTAGGTGAGGTTGATAGCGCTATGGGGCGGGGATGCCAACCGAGTCACCGGAAATCCGCGCCAGATGCATTAATCTATCTATCATGGTCTCGAAGCCAAAAATCGAAAAAGACATATCCGAACTCGATCCGGCTTATGTAGCCGCGGTCGAGGAAGCGCGTGCCGAGGTCGATGCCGGCAGGACGGTGCCATACGACGCGGTGCGCCGTTGGCTGCTTTTCTGGGGCACAGACAAGGAATTGCCGCGCCCACGATGCAAGTAAGGTTCGCGGAGCTGGCGCTCGCGGATATCAACAATATCCGAAATCAAATTGGCCAAGATGATCCGTCCGCCGCAAGCCGGATGGCGGTTTCGATCGTTGCAACAGCCGACCGGTTAAGCACAGACCTAAGGCTTGGCCAGCTTGGAGCCATGCCAGGATCATTTGAAATTGTCGTAAAGCGTTACGTGCTTGTCGATGAAATCAATCGGACCGAAGTCGTGCTACTTCGCGTTTGGCACGGGCGGCAGAAACGACCGGGAACCTGATTGCCATCACTGCAATGGCGTTAAAAGAGGCCAATATGCGTTCACAAAAACGACACGACTTGGTCTGCTGGGTCATAGCACTTTCGAACAGCTTCGGCAGCCAGTCTATGGCTCAGACATGAATGCATCAGACGCGTCTTGCCAATCTGTTGGTTCAGTTGGCTGACACGACGAAGTGTTTCTTCGTGGTCTTACAAAAGTCAGACCGCAATCTGAATGAACTGTACGAACGAATCCTTAAGATATCGCCGCCTGAAGAATTAGTTGAACTGCGAACAGCGCAACGTCTTTGGATCCGATTCCGCGATGCGAACTGTGTTACGGAACGAGGCTCGTACAAAGGTGGAAGTACTGCCCAAACGGTCTTCCTAGCATGCTTGGAGGCGAATACCAGGGAGCGCACGGCTGGAGTCAAAACGATGTACGGCTGGCGACTCGAAAAATTAGGACTTACACTCGAAAACCGCGCCCTAAGCAGCATACCCATTTATCTCGGCATCAGGCCTACGGCCAGGTTTCGGCCTGCGGTTTCAAGTTCGAAACCCCGCTGCATCTTCAGCCAAAATTCGCGAGTGGTCCCGAAATGACGCGCCAACCGTAACGCGATGTTGCTGCTGATAGGGCGTCCTTCAGTCAGGATCGCCTGAATGCGAGAGGCAGGTACATCGATATCCCTGGCGAGACGACAGGCCGTCAGACCCGTGGGAATCATGAATTCCTCACGCAGCTGCCCACCGGGATGAATTGGAGGAAGATCGCGCATAGCGGCTACCGGCTGCTCGGCCTCGCCGGTCGGGTGTGCTGGGTCATGAAGCTCTGCGCCCCATGCTTACGGCCGGCGCGCACGCCCTCGCCGCCAGTACGGCCGGTGCCCAGAGGTTGGCCCAGCGGGATCAGCTGGTGCTTGGCCGGGCCGATCAGGTCGCCGCGGCCCATGCGTTTCAGCGCATCGCGCAGCAATGGCCAGTTCTCGGGGTCGTGATAGCGCAGGAAGGCCTTGTGCAGCCGGCGCTGGCGGATGCCCTTGGCTGAGAACACCGCCTCCCCACCCACGCGGCGGATGGGCTTAAGCGGGTTCAGTTCGGTGTGGTACATGGTGGCGGAGGGTGACATGGGTGACGGCAGGAAGGTCTGCACCTGATCGGCGCGGAATTTGTTCTTCTTGAGCCACAACGCCAGATTCATCATGTCTTCATCGGTCGTGCCCGGATGGGCGGCGATGAAGTAGGGGATCAGATATTGTTCCTTGCCCGCCTCTTTCGAATAACGCTCGAACATCTCCTTGAACGTGTCATAGCTGCCCATGCCGGGCTTCATCATCTTATCGAGAGGTCCGGTTTCTGTGTGCTCGGGCGCGACTTTCAGATAGCCGCCAACATGATGGGTCACCAGCTCCTTCACATATTCCGGGCTTTTGACCGCGAGGTCATAGCGCAGGCCCGAGGCGATATGGATTTTTTTGACGCCGGGGATCGCCCGCGCCTTGCGGTACAGCCCGATCAGCGACGAGTGGTCGGTATTCAGATTCTTGCAGACATCGGGGAAGACGCAGGACGGCCGGCGGCAGACCGTTTCGATCTCCTTACTCTTGCAGGCGAGGCGGTACATGTTGGCCGTCGGACCGCCGAGGTCCGAGATGATACCGGTAAAGCCCGGCACTTTGTCGCGAATATCCGCGATCTCCCGCAGGATCGACGCCTCGGAGCGGCTCTGGATGATCCGCCCCTCATGCTCGGTGATCGAACAGAAGCTGCAGCCACCGAAGCAGCCGCGCATGATGTTGACCGAAAAGCGTATCATGTCCCAGGCCGGGATCTTGGCATCGCCATAGGACGGATGCGGCGCCCGCGCATAGGGCAGGTCATAGACCCCATCCATCTCTGGCGTCGTCAGCGGGATCGGCGGCGCGGTCAGCCAGACCTGCTTGTCGCCATGGCGCTGAACGAGGGGCCGTGCGTTCCCGGGATTGCTTTCCTGATGAAGAATCCGCGAGGCATGGGCATAGAGGACCTTATCATCCTTGACCCTGTCATAGGCCGGCAGACGCACCACCGTGGTCCCGGACTGGGCTTTGGCCCGCTCCGCGACGGCCGTAAGCACCGCCGCCTCATCCGGCTCGGACTCGCTCTCTTCGATTTCGGCCTTCTCGTCGACCAGATCGGGCGTGAGCACAGTCCAGCCCTCAGGCACCGCATCTAGCATATAGGACACGCCGCGCACGTCATGCATCCCACGCAACGCCTGGCCCTTGGCCGCGCGATGCGCGACCTCGACCAGCGCACGCTCGGCATTGCCATAGATCAGCAGGTCGGCCTTGGAATCGACCAGGATCGAGCGGCGGACTTTTTCCGACCAGTGGTCGAACTGCGCGATCCGGCGCAGCGACGCCTCGATGCCGCCAATGACGATCGGCACTTCGCGATAGGCCTCGCGGCAGCGCTGGGAATAGACGATGACAGCGCGGTCGGGCCGCTTTCCGCCTGCGCCGTCCGGCGTATAGCTGTCGTCTCGCCGCAACCGCCGGTCCGACGTATAGTGATTGACCATCGAATCCATGTTGCCGGCCGTGACGCCAAAGAACAGATTCGGCTTGCCCAGCGCCTTAAACAGCTCCGCGCTGTTCCAGTCCGGCTGGGCGATGATCCCGACGCGGAAACCCTGCGATTCCAGCAGCCGACCGATGATCGCCATACCGAAACTGGGATGATCGACATAGGCGTCGCCCGTCACCAGCACGATGTCGCAGCTATCCCAGCCAAGTTCGTCCATCTCGGCGCGGGACATCGGCAAAAACGGCGCCGGCCCGAAACGGCCGGCCCAGAATTTCCGGTATGAAAAAATGTTCTTGGGGTCGGTCATTGTGGCGGTCCTATAACATCTCCTGCCTCACGACGCCAAAGCTCAGCTGTGAAGCGCCTCTACCGAAAACGGAGAGGGAAGGGGCCCAGCCTTGGCTGGAAGGGTGAGGGTGAGGGTGCAAAGGATTTCCGGACACAAACCACAAGCGCCCTCACCTTCCCATCGCCAAAGCGCGATGGGCCCCTTCCTCTCCCGCTTAGCGGCAGAGGAGTTTAAGGTCCAACACTGACGAAAGCGCGAGATGACCGCATATGTGTGAACTCCTGGGCATGAGCGCCAGCGTGCCGACCGATATTTGTTTCAGCTTCGCCGGCCTGAGCCAGCGCGGCGGGCAGACCGGGCCGCATAAGGATGGCTGGGGCATCGCCTTCTATGACGGCAAGGGCTGCCGCACCTTCCACGATCCGGCTGCCAGCGCCGGCTCACCGATCGCCGACTTCCTGCGCAGCCATTCGATCAAGAGCGAGATCGTCATCTCCCATATCCGCAAGGCCAATCGCGGCCGTGTAGCGCTGGAGAACACGCACCCGTTCCTGCGCGAAATGTGGGGTCAGAACTGGGTCTTCGCCCATAACGGCCAGTTGCGCGGGATCAAGAAACTGCCGCTCGGCGCCTATCTCCCGATCGGCGGCACCGACAGCGAATATGCGTTTTGCTGGTTGCTCGGCAAATTGCGCGAGCGGTGGGCGAGACCGCCGTCGGATCGCATGCTGCACGCGATGATCGAAAAGCTGGCGCTGCAGATCAGCACGCACGGCGTGTTCAATATGCTGATGAGCAACAGCCAGTCGCTGTATTGTTTCCGCGCCACCAACCTCGTCTGGCTGACGCGCCGCACACCGTTCGGCGCAGCCACGTTGGTGGACGAGGATCTGACGGTCGATTTCACCAAACAAACCTCCCCGACCGACATCGTGACCATCATCGCCACCCGCCCGCTCACCAGTGACGAAAGCTGGTCGACCACACCCAAATCCACCCTTGTCGTTTTCCGCGATGGCGAGTTGAGGACGGCGGCGTGACGTTGAAGCAGGAAGTGAAACGCCAAGGCGCCAGGACGCCGAGAGACCGCCATTATCGAGAACTTGGCGTCTTTGTGTTTCAAAACTTTATCGGCATAACTGCAGAAACCCAGACACTCCATCGTTCGAGGTTTCGATGTCCAAATTGCCCGATCTGGAAGGCCTCGCCATCTTCGCCAAGGTGGTCGAGGCGCGGTCGTTTTCCAGTGCGGCCGAGCAGCTAGGCCTGTCCAAGGCTACGGTTTCCAAGGCAGTCAGCCGGGTCGAAGCGCGGCTGGGTGCACGGCTATTCAACCGGACGTCGCGACACCTCGCGCTGACCGATGCCGGGCGACAGCTTGCCGAACGCGCCGCGCAGATACTGGCGGCGGGTGAAAAGGCCGAGAGCGAGGCGATGTCGCAATCGGCGAGCCCACGCGGTATCGTGCGGCTGGCGGTGCCGATGTCGTTCGGGCTACGCCAGATCGCGCCGCTACTGCCGGATTTCTTCGCAGCCTATCCCGACATTACGATCGATCTGCATCTAAGCGATGCAATGGTCAACCTGATCGGCGACGGATTCGACGCCGCCCTGCGAATCGCCGCGATGCCCGACTCATCGCTACTGGCCCGGCGGCTGTGCGCCGTATCGCGCTACGCGGTGGCGGCACCGTCGTACCTTGAGCGGCGCGGCAGGCCGATCCATCCGCTTCACCTCGCCGAGCATGCCTGTCTGGGTTATGCCTATCTGGCCAATCCCGACAACTGGCGCTTCACCAATGCAGCCGGGGAGGAGGCCTCCGTAAGACCGGCCGGCCCTCTGCGCATCAATAACGGCGATGCGATGATGCCGGCGCTGCTCGGTGGGCTCGGCATAGCCGTGCTGCCCGACTTCATCGTCGGCGATGCGATCAAGGCAGGGCAGCTGGAGGTTATCATGCCGGATTGGCACATGCCGCTGGCCGGGCTTCACCTTGTCACGCCGCCCGGAGGACCAAGGCCGGCACGGGTCGAGGCGCTTGGCGATTTCCTGGCTAAACGCCTGTCCCGTCAAAGCTGGCGCCTCGCCGATTGACCGTCGGACATCGCGCCCGCGGCTGGGCAACCCCGATGCCGGAACCGGCCTCACTCGCCTTGTTCGCCACCGGGCTGGGCGGCCGCGTATGGGCCCGCCGACACCGCGCAATCTGACGCAGGTCCATTCTTTTTGCAGCGCAGCATGGATGCCACTCTTTACGACTCGCGCATGAATAGGGTTTTTGGGGCGTAGCTTCCCAATCACCGGGCAACACTGCCCGGACCGGAGATATTTATGCGTATCGATGCCATCGCAATCGGCAATAATCCGCCGGACGACGTGAACGTCATTGTCGAAGTCGAGATCGGCGGCGAGCCGATCAAATATGAGATGAACAAGGAGGCCGGCACCCTCTTCGTCGACCGTTTCCTGCACACGCCGATGCGCTATCCCGGCAATTACGGCTTCGTGCCGCATACCTTGTCCGACGATGGCGACCCGATCGACGTGCTGGTCGCCAATACGCGGCCGATCGTTCCCGGCGCGGTCATCAATGTGCGGCCGGTCGGCGTGCTGAGAATGACCGACGATGGCGGGACTGATGAGAAGATCATCGCCGTCCCCTCACCCAGCCTGACGAAACGCTATATCGATGTGTGGAATTATACCGACCTGCCGAAGATCACGCTGGAGCAGATCCAGCATTTCTTCGAGCATTACAAAGACCTGGAACCCGGCAAATGGGTTAAGCTCGATGGCTGGGGCGATGCCGACGAGGGGAAGCGCCTGATCCTTGAGGCGATCGAACGTGAGAAACAGCATAAAGCCGGAAAATAGCGAACTCGTTCGGCTGATCGGCCAGGCTCAACGCACGGTGGTCTTCACCGGCGCGGGGATGTCGACCGAGTCCGGTATCCCCGATTTCCGCAGCCCCGGCGGTGTTTGGAGCCGGATGAAGCCGATCTATTTCCAAGAATTTGTCGAGGACAAGGACAAGCGCCGCGAGGCCTGGAACCGCGCCTTCTCCGGCGTCGCCGGCTGGGTCGGGGCGGCGCCGAATGCCGGCCACTGGGCGATCGCGCGCCTAGTCGCACGCGGCAAGGTCGCGGCCGTCATCACCCAAAACGTCGACAACCTGCACCAGGATTCGGGCGTGCCGCCCGAACTGCTAATCGAACTGCACGGCAATGCCAGCTACGCCACCTGCCTCGACTGCGGATTGCGCCACGAGCTGGCGATACTCAAGCAGAGCTTCCTGGGTGCCGGCGAAATCCCGGTATGCCGCGATTGCGGCGGCTTAGTGAAGGTCGCGACCGTCTCATTCGGCCAGCCGATGCCGCAAGCCGTAATGAAGCAGGCGGAGACCGCAACCCTGGCCTGCGACCTGTTCCTCGTCCTGGGATCTTCGCTGGTGGTGTATCCGGCCGCGGGGTTTCCCATCATGGCCAAGCGAAACGGGGCCAAGCTGGTCATCGTCAACCGCGAGCCGACCGATCTGGATGATTTGGCCGATCTGGTGCTGAACGGAGAGATCGGCCCGGTTATGACCGCGCTGGCGCCGCCAAATTAGAAGCGCGGCTTGGCTTTCGTACAGCTATATGCACGGGCGGTTCGCCCTTCTTTGTTAGCTCGGCAACACCGGTTAGGCGGCTAGCCGTGAATCGCCACCCTTCTCCGAAACCCGCTGCAGGACCATTTTAACCGCCTGAGAAGCCAATCTCGTCAGCAGTCACGTAATGACCGACGACCGGCCCCAGATGGTCAGGGTAATGCTGCCAGCGATTTGCAACGGCACCAAGGGCGCCTTCACCGGTAGGAGCCGATAACCCGAATCCGCGATCTGGTGCACACGCGGTCATGTCGTTAATGAAATCCCCTTTTATGCAGTCGAGCATTTGGCTGACGGCTTCTCGATCCTTCAGACTGATAACGGCGTGATCGCGGCACGGCGATTTGCACAAATATCAAATCATTCGCGGACGCAGGGCATGCGATGCAGACCATAATGACGAGCTGAGCGATCCGCCGCATTTGCATTAAAGCTCGACCAGATCGTCTGAGATTTCGTTGGGATGACCCGGCACCGGCGGAAAGACGGGGGCGAGAATGGCGGCGCAGGCGCTGGCGGCCATCACGAAGGCGTCGGCAATCCTGCCTTGGGCCATGTCGGTCTTGAATGTTTCAACGACCGGCTGCCACACCGCCCGCGGCAGCTTTTCGGCGATGGCATCGTCAGCCAGGATTTCGACCGACCGTTCCACCTGCGAGCAGAAGATCAGCAAAGCACTTTTGATATGCGGCTGCTTCAGCCCGATGCTGGCGTAATGCAGCCGGCCATGACGCCAGGCAGCCTTTCGCTTGGCCGATGGAGGCACCAGGGCGAAGCGCAGTGGCTTCCACTGCATCAAGCCAACTGCCACCAGGAACAGCGCCGCCTCACCCATGAACAAGATCCACGCCGGCAAATCCGGCTCGACCGCCGAGGTGATGCCGCCTGCGATCAGCGCCAAAAGCGCGGGATAGATGAGCGCGAACGCGCCGTAGTTGCTGCTGGAATGGGCCAGCACCAGCCGAAGCTCGACCCCTGTCATATTTTCCGCTGCTGCAACCGCGGCGGCGATGCGGGCACGGCCAGCGTCGCTCAGCCCGGCTTCGCTCACCATGATCCCGACGCCCCGCCGCCGCCGAACGAACCGCCGCCGCCGGAAAACCCACCGCCGCCGCCGTTGCTGGAATCCCAGGACGAGCCGCCGCCCCGGCTGCTCCAGCTATTGGCGATGATGAAGGGCAGGATCGCGGAGCCGATGCCGCCACCCCGTCGCCGCGCCAGCCATATGAACAATCCGAAGATCAGGAAGGTGAAGAGGATGGAGCCAATCGAGCCATGGCCGTTTCCCTCCTGCTGTCGGCGGGTGGGGGGTGGAACCGTCACCGGCACGTCGTCACCCAGAGCCCGCAATATCTGCCCGGTGCCGGCGACGATGCCGCCGGCCATATCGCCCTGGCGGAAGTGCGGCAGCATGACCTGGTCGATGATGGTCGAGCTGACCGCGTCCGTCAGCTCGCCTTCCAGCCCATAACCGACCTCGATTCGCACCTTGCGGTCGGCGGGCGAGACCAGCAGGATGGCGCCGGTATTCTTGCCCTTCTGGCCGATGCCCCAGAAGCGGCCGAGCTCAACGCCGTAATCCTCGATCGGCTGCCCCTCAAGAGATTTGACGACCGCCACGACAACCTGCTGGCCGGTGCGCTGCTCATGCGCGGCGAGTTGAATAGTCAGCTTGGCGACATCCTGCGGCGGCAGGATGCCGGCCTGATCGACTACCCGCCCGGTCAGCGCCGGAAAGGCGATATCCGCCGCGATCGCCGGCAGTATTGCAATGAATAGTGGGGTCGCGACGACCAGCAGCGCCGCCGCGATCAGCAGGCGTCGGATCAAAACTTGACCTTGGGTGCTTCCTGCGCTTCTTGCGAAATGGTGAAGGTCTCCTTCACCTTGGCCTCGGGATAGAGGAAAGCGGCGATCCAGCGGCCGGGAATGGTGCGAAGCTGAGTGTTATAGGCCTGCACCGCCTGGATATAGTCGCGCCGTGCGACCGAGATCCTGTTCTCCGTCCCCTCGAGCTGGGACTGGAGCGAGAGGAAATTCTGGTTGGACTTCAGGTCGGGATATTTCTCCGACACGGCCAGAAGGCGGCCCAGCGCGCCCCCCAGCGCCGCCTGATTCTGCTCGAACTGATGGAAGGCTTCGGGATTGCTCAGCATATCGGCCGGGATTTGCATCTGGGTGGCCTTGGCCCGTGCCTCGGTCACCTTGGTCAGCGTGTCCTCTTCCTGGTGGGCATAGCCTTTGACGGTTTCGACCAGGTTCGGGATCAGGTCGGCACGGCGCTGATATTGGTTCAGCACCTGGCTCCAGGACGCTTTCACCTGCTCGTCCAGCCGCGGCACCTCGTTGACCCCGCAGCCGGACAGAACCACCGCCAGGCAAAGCCCGGCCAGCGCAAGCCGTGCGTGAGAAAAAGACCACCGCATTCCGCGTTTCCTTCCTGAAAATCCAATGTTCATATTGGCCGGGCTCTCATATTGGGTGTTCGGAGCCCGCCGCAACCAGCATAACCAGTTTGAATTCCGGCCGGCTCGAAAGGTTGAACGTCACTTGTTCGTAATATAGCAGACCCAGCGCCGGATGGGAGAAAGTTCGCAGGCCCCCTTCGCGTCCGACCACGATATGCTCGCCCCAGGCCGTCGCAAAAAACGGGCTTTGCCGGCGCAGATCGGCGACCAGCGCATTCATCTCCGGATCGTCGAGATGGCGACCCTGATCGAGCCGGAACTCGGCGAGCAGCCGGCTGGCCCGCTCCTCCCACCCATGCACCAGCGTCCGCGCCACTGGATTGAGAAACATATAGCGCAGGATGTTGCGGTCCGCCCCCGCTTCGTCTAGCCAGCCGACGAACAAAGCAGCCGCCGCCAGATTCCATGTTCGCGCCCGCCACATCCGGTCCAGCACATAGGCCGGCCCGGCGATGGCGTTGACGGCGGCGACCAAAGCGGCCGGCGCATCCGTCGCGCCGGCCGATGGCGGCAGCGCCGGGTCGCGCTTGCCCGCCAGTTCGAACAGATAGGCGCGCTCGGCCGGGGATAAATGCAGTGTCCGGGATAGCCGGGCGAGCGCGGTCGGCGACGCGGATACTTCGCGCCCCTGCTCGATCCAAGTGTACCAGGTGGCGCTGATGCCCGAGAGCTGCGCCACCTCTTCGCGCCTCAGCCCCGGCGTCCGCCGCCGCGTTCCGGGGACGAGCCCGGCCGAAGCCGGCGTCAGCCGCAGCCGGTGCGCGCGAACGAAATCCGCCAGGGCCCGGCGCGATGTGTTTCCTGCTGCGTCTTCGTCCATATTGAAATTTATACCAGGATACCTGCTTATCTTGTACCAGGATTTAGTCGCCGTATCGTCCACCGATCAAACAGGGAGCTGAGACGATGAGGACAATAAACCACGCACATTTGGTGACCGCCCAATTCGGGCCGCAGGCCGCCGCCTATGTCACCAGCACCGTCCATGCGACTGGCGAGGACCTGGAGCATCTGGCGGCGCTCGCCAAAAACGGCCCACCGACGGCCCGCATCCTCGATCTCGGCTGCGGCGGCGGACATGTCAGCTTCCACATGGCGCCCTATGCCGGGCAGCTGGTCGCCTACGACATGTCGATCGACATGCTGAACGCGGTGTCGCGAACGGCAGCGGATAAGGGCCTGCGCAATATCATTACCCGTCAGGGCGTCGCCGAGAAACTGCCTTTTCCCGACCGAACCTTCGACATGGTCGTCAGCCGTTTCACCGCGCATCACTGGCAGGATTTTGCCGCCGGCCTGCGGGAGGCGCGCCGGGTATTAACGAATGGCGGGCAAGCCGTGTTCATCGATGTGACCGCACCGGAATCGCCTCTGTGCGACACGCATCTGCAGACGATCGAATTGCTGCGCGACATGTCCCATGTCCGGAACTACACGGCGACGAAATGGCTGCAAACGCTGCGCGTGGCCGGTCTCGAGCCGGGCGCAACCACTACCCGGCGGCTGCGCCTGGATTTCGAATCCTGGGTCACCCGGATGCGCACCCCTGCGCCGCTCGTTCAAGCGATCCGGACACTGCAACTCCAAATGCCCGGTGAGGTGGTGGAGTATCTGGAATTGGAAGAGGACGGCAGCTTCAAGATCGACTGCACGACGTTCGAAACGGCGCC
>JAQGIF010000341.1 GCA_028291345.1 Rhodospirillales bacterium
TTTCGTATTGTTATGGGTACATGGCTTTTTGGTTTTCGTAAAAGCCGGTTTTTTGCTTGTAGGAACATGTGGGGCTATCTACGACCCTGCGCTTTATCTGGCTTGGATCAGCTCGATGATCAGTGTGCGCTGGATCTGCGCGGTCGCCGCCGTGCGCGGGATGCGGTCCATCAACTCCAACCGTCGGGGAACCTTGTAGGAGGCGAGCCGGCCCTGGCAGTGGGCGCGAATCGCGTCCAGCGTCGGGGCTGGAATATCGGGGGCTGGAACCACGGCGGCGCAGACGATCTCCCCCCAGGTCGGGTCGGGGATGCCCACCACCGCGATCTCGGCAATGCCCGGGCAGTCGGCGAGCGCGCTCTCGACATCGGTGGGCGACACGGTTTCTCCGCCTGAGCGGATGATGTCCTTAAGCCTGCCGGTGACGTAGAGATAGCCATCCTCGTCCAACGCGCCGCGATCGCCGGTGCGGTACCAGCCGCCGCCGAACGCGCTTTCCGTCGCTTGCGGGTTGCGGAAATAGCCGTCGGCCAGGGTGTTGCTGCGAACTTGGATTTCATCGCCGTCGCCGAGCCGGAGTTCGACGCCAACCGCGGGCCGTCCAACGCTGCCCGGTTTTCGCAGCACCTCCCGGTCGAACAGTCCCGCCACCATGCTGGCTTCGGTCGAGCCGTAGAACACGCGCACGAGGGCATGAGGGAAGCGCTGCTTCAGTGCTTCGATCAACGCGGGCGGGGTGGCGGAGGTGCCGGTATCGATGAAGCGCAGGCTGGAAAGGTCCCAATCATCGGTCTTCTCCGCCAGGATGCGGCTCCACACGGCGGGGATGCAGTAGAGATGGTTGGCCTTGCACGCCACGACGGCGTCCAGCAACGCGCTCCTGGTTGGGCTGCGCACGAAGGTCACCTCGCCCACTGTTTGCCAGGCGATCAGCGCCAAGGTGAACGACCCCATATGGAACAGCGGAAACATGCACACCTTGCGCAGAGGCTCATCGATGAATGAGCCCTGGAAGGATCGCAGGAAATTGGTGCGGTGCGACAGCACCACCCCTTTAGACTGGCCAGTGCTGCCGCTGGTGAAGAACAGGACCTGGCAGTCATCCTCGGTCTTGGCCGGCTCGTCGATATCCCCGTCCGGCGTGAATGCGGCCAGCTCGACGATATCGTTAGGACTGCCAGGGCTGTCAATCGCCAGGCAAGGCACGCGCATTTCCTTGGCCAGAGGCTGTGCTACCTCCCAGCGGCTGGTGTCGGCAACGATCATCTTGGGGTCCGCCAGATGGATGATCGCGGCGGCCTCGGCCGGCTTGAAACGTGGATTCACCGGCGCGAAGACCGCACCGAGCTTAGCAAGCGCCAGGAACAGCACGACCAGTTCGAGATTATTTTCCGACCAGCAGACCACGCGATCCTGATGCCCGATGCCTCGGCTCCGGAGCAGATGCGCCATACGGTTGCTCTGCCGGTCGAGGTCCGTATAGGTCAAAGTACGCCCATCCATGATTGCCGCGACACGCTTGCCATAGCTTCGCGCGTTGCGGCGGATGATCGAATCGACGGTGAGCATGTTGGTGGGCGGCATCGATCAGCCCGTGAGCGAGGAACTGATGCGGTTCGCCAGTTCCTCGCCCGCCAGGTAGCGCTGCATGTTCTCCCGGAAAAGCTGCCAGACATTTTGGAAATATTTCTCGACCGAAGCGGCGCTGTGCGGCGAAATCGCCAGGTTGGGCGCGCTCCAGAGCGGGTGGCCGGGCGGTAGCGGCTCGGTGGTGGCGACGTCGATAGAGGCCGCTGAAAGTTGGCCGGACGTGAGCGCCGCGATCATAGCTGGCTCGTCGACCAGCGAGCCGCGCGCGACGTTGCAGAAATAGGCGCCATGCTTCATCGCCGCGAAGGCCGCGCGGTCGAACATCCGCCTTGTCTCCGATGTTTCGGGCGCGCACAGCACAACGGCGTCACTCTCGCCCAGCAATGCCGGCAACTCGGCGACGGTGAAAAACCGGTCGACCGACGGATGGCTGGTTCCTGTCGTACGGCGGTTCGCCAGTACGCGCATGCCAAGCGCCTTCGCCCGGACGGCGATGGCCGCACCGATCGCGCCGAAGCCGACGATGCCGATGGTGCTGCCGGCTAGGTTGCGGCCATAGGTGGGGGTCCAGTCCTGCACCCGCTGTAGACGATCGAGGGCAGGGAACAGCTTCCATTCGGCTAAGATCCGCGCCAGCACGAACTCGGCGATCGGGGCGGAGGCGACCCCGGCGCTGGTGGTCAGCACCGCGCCGATCTTGTCCAGCCCGCCCGATTGTAACTGGCCCACCCCAGCACCCACGGCCTGAACCCATTTGAGGCGGGGCGCGAGCCGATCCGTATCGAACGGGATGTCGAGGGTCAGCATGATTTCGGCTTTCGCCAGGGCCTCGGCCTGCTGCGGCGACACCGGAGGCGCCTGCCGGCGAGCCTCGTCATAGGGCGGCTGGCCGCGCATGATCCTGAGTGAGCCAGGCTCGACATATTCCGCGATGGTTACTTGTATCCGGTCATTCATCGTCCGCAGCAGCGCAACGTCGCGCTCGACCTCGACCACCGGCCGCGTTTCCCAGCTCATGGGATAGGCAACCAGCACTTCGATCGGTTCGCCGCTCTTCCCCATCAAGTTTTCCTCCCGTATTGTTTTTCGTTATGCCGAAAGCGCTCAGTCTTTCAGTTCGATGACGATCTCATAGAATGGTTTCTTGCCAACATTATAAGCGGTCTCGACGCCGCCTTTTTCGATGAAGAAATATTTGCCGGGCTCGACCTCGGCCTCGATATAATCCTTGAACACGCTTTTGGTGGACGGGTCTGGTTCGACCGCCATGCGGTCGCCGGAAATCTGCACCAGCACATGATCGTATTTATGACTGTGCAATTCGCCTCGTTCTCCCGGTTCGAGCCGCATCTCCCAGATCAGCACCTTGTCATTTTCGAACAGCAGCTTGGTCGCGACCATGTTGTTTTTGTCCATTATGCCTCCCGCCTATGAGTCCGCTCCAATCGCCCGGATGATGAAATGCTCCAACCGGCCGGCGCTCAGTGCGATCTCGGCTTCCGGGGGCAGGTCTGTCTCCTGCAATTGCCGCTGCAGCCAGCCCTTGACCAGATCGTAGACGAAAACGCTATCGGCAATGGGGTCGAGATCGGGGCGTACCAGTTCGGCCGTGCACGCCTCCCCCAGAACTGCGGTCAGCGGACCCAGGAAATGCTGCTCGGCGGCGCGGATTTCGGCCGGGAAACGCTCCTGCAGCCGCGCGGAAGGGATAAGGAAGGGCCGGGTTGCTGCCGCGGCGGTCGGCCGGATAGCCTGTGCGGCGAAGCCCCGGATCCAGGCGCGGACCTTGCCGACCGGGTCGGGCTGTGCTGCCATGCGCTTCGCCAGATAGAATTCCAGCTGCCGGATGCCGCTATCTAGCAGCGCCAGCAGCAATTCTTCCTTGGATTGGAAATGCCGGTAGAAGGCCTGATTTGATAGGCCGGCCTCGGCCAGGATCTCGCCGACCTTGGGATCGAAATCGCCGGTCCGTTGCATGACCGCGAGCGAGGCCGCCATCAGCCGGTTGACCTCGTCGGTATAGGCGGCATGGCGCGACGCCAAGGTTCGCTCGACCGAGCGCTGGGCGATGCTAGTTGCGCTCATCGTGTTGCCGTTGTCATTTTTGGGTTTCGACGATCTTGCCATCCGCCTTGAACTCGCCGGTGCGGAAGACCGGGGCGATGGTATCGTTGAGATAGCCGGGCCCCTCGGTGACCGGAATGAACCAGCCCGTCGGGCACATGGTCAGTATCTCGACGAAGGAGAAGCCGTCGCCGGCGATCTGCGCCTCCAGTGCTCGCCTGAGATAGCGGCGGGTGCGCTCGACATCGCGAGCCGTCGTCACTGTGCCGCGCGCGACATAGGATACGCCGCCCAACGGCGGCAGAAGGTCGGTCATTGAGATCGGATGGCCGTGATATTTCGCGTCGCGCCCCTCCAGCGTGTTCTTGGTACGCTGGCCCAGCACGGTGGTCGCAGTCATATGGCCGCCGGTTTCGCCGAACACGCCGTTATTCAGCAGGACGCAGGTGATCGCCTCGCCGCGCGCCGCGCTGTGCAGCACCTCCTGCAGCCCCTCATTGACCATGTCGCCGTCGCCCTGCAGCGTGAAGACCAGCCGGTCGGGCCGCATCCGCTTCAGCCCGGTCGCCACCGAGGGCGCCCGGCCATGCAGCGCCTGGACCATGTCGACATCGAGCAAGGGCGTCAGTGCCGTATAGCAGCCGATCCCGACCGCTGCCATCGCGCGGTCGGCCCAGCCGAGTTCTTCGATTACTTCCAGCAGGCTGCGCAGCGCGATCGGCTCGCCGCAGCCGGAGCAGAGATCGTGGTCGCCTTCCAGCAACAGCGACGGCTTGCGCGCCCGCCATTCCTTGGCTGGAACGGTTGGCGGACGATCGGTGTCGATCAGGGTCATTGATCTTTCTCCTCGCCGGTCGCTCGTTCATAAGCCGCTTCGAGGATCGAGCGGATGACATCGGTATTCAGCAGCGGGCCGACCCCGAAGCCGGATTCGTCGGACGAAATACCGCCCAGCGCCGCAACCGGCGCGGCCCCCAGGACAGCAAGCCGGACATCGTCGATCATCTGGCCGCCATTGAGTTCGAACACGCCGATTTCGCGGACGGACCCGGCGACGTCGCAGAAAGCCTGGCTCGGGAAGGGCCACAGGGTGATCGGCCTGATATAGCCGATGCGCGAGCCCTCATTTCGCATCTCGCGTATCACATGGCGGACGAACTTGGCGGTCGTGCCGAAGGCGGTCACGACATAATTGGCATCCTCGAGGAACTCGGCCTCGTGGCGGGCTTCCGCGATCTTGATCGCCTCGTATTTCGCCTGCAGCCGCTTCCAGAACCGCTCCGGCTCGATCCCCTTATTGCCCTTGGTCATGCCGATGGAGTTGATGTTGCGCGACCCGCCGGTGCCGTTCAACGACCCGTCCAGCGCCCAATCTTTCGCCGGCAGAGTGTCGAAGGCTATCGCTTCGAGCTCTACTGCCTCGGCCGTATGGGCCAGCAGGTAATCGCCATAGATCTGCACCGGGTTGCGCCAGACATCCGCCAGATGAAAGGCAAGTTGGATATGCTCAACCGCCTCGTGGATATCGATCGGGCAGAGGATGATATGGAAATAATCGCCGTGTCCGCCCCCGCGCGTCGATTGGTAATAGTCCGACTGGCCTCGCGCCATGTTGACGACGACGAGCGGAAGCTCGGCGCGGGTGATCTCGGAAAAGGATTCCTGCATCAACGATAACCCCTGCCCGGTCGATCCGGTCGCCGCCCGCGCCCCGGTCGCCAGCGCGCCCCAGGCCATGCCGACGGCCTCTAGTTCGCTCTCCGCATTGACGCAGATGCCGCCCGCCAGCGGCATCTTCTCGGCCATATGGTCGAGCACCTCGGTAAATGGCGTCATCGGATAGCCAGCAAAGAAGCGGCATCCGGCGAGAATCGCGGCCTCGACGATCGCCTCGCTGCCCTCAACGAAACGTCGCGTCATGCGGGCACCTCGATTTCCTGCGGTTTGTTATATTGGTAGATCGCGAAACACAGGTCCGGGCAGACATAATAGCAGGCGCCGCAGCCGGTGCAGCCGGGCGATAGCAGCGGATAGAGCTCCCCCCGATCGTTGCGCGCTGTGGACATGCTCAGCACACCGGGCGGGCAGGCGGGAATGCAAAGCTCGCAGCCTTTACAGCGCTCGACATCGATCGTCACCGTGCCGCGTGTGGTGACTAGGCGGCTCATGCGACGGCCGCCATATCTTCCCACGCAAGATGGCGCACCGACGGGACATGCGCATGTCCGGCTTTGAGCGCGGCAATATTAGTATCCAGATGCTTGCGACGATAGGAGGGCAGGGATTGCTCCATGGCGACGGAGAGCGCCTCAAGCCCCGCCGCGCCCGTCAGGCCGGCATAGGCCCCGACCATCACGATGGCGGCAGACAGCGGCGAACCCCGCGCGGTCGCTATCTCGACCGCCGGGACGGCATAGGCCTGGAAACCGGACAGATCGATGGCGGGATCGAAGATCGGCGCGTTGATGATCAGGATCGCCCGGGGCCGCAGCCGGATGCGCGTACCCTCCCAGAAGCGATGATGCATGGCGAGGCCCGACCAGGCGCTGGCGACGATCGGCGGTGAGCTGATGGGCCGGTCGCCATAGACCAGCGATGCGTCCGTGCTGCCGCCCCGCATCGTGCCGCCATAGGTGCCAAGTGACAGCACATACTGGCCTTCAAGGGTTAGTGCCCGGGCGAGCACCTGGGTGGCCAATTGCACGCCCTGCCCACCGATCCCGGTCACCAGCAACTCTCGTTCCACCCCGCCCCCCGACGAATACCTGGTCAAGAATATCATTCTCGGTTTCGGAAATGATGTTCCGGGCCGGTGCCGTTGTCAATGGCCGATCGGTATTCGGCTAGAGGAATGAAGCAGGAGCGTTCCCGCAGCAGCAAAGCATTCAAAGTTCGCGGTCGCGTCCTCGGCCAAGAGGCGATCGAGCGGCCGGTGAGTTCGTCAGCAAGCGCGCGAGCTTATGCAGATACGAAAACTCGAGGAGAGCCATCATGGCAAGGGCTGTGGCTGAGCAGTTCGCGGAAACCCTCGCGGCCGTCGGCGTCAAGCGAGTCTACGGCATCGTCGGTGACAGCCTGAATGGGCTGACCGAGGCGCTTCGCCGGCAAGGCAAGATCGAGTGGGTACATGTTCGGCAGGAAGAGGTCGCCGCCTTCGCGGCGGGCGCCGAAGCGCATCTGACGGGCGAAGTCGCGGTCTGCGCGGGGAGCTGCGGACCAGGCAATCTGCATCTCATCAACGGGTTGTTCGATCGCCACCGCTCGCGTGTGCCGGTGCTCGGCATTGCGGCACAAATCCCCTCGGCGGAGATCGGCGCCGGGTATTTCCAGGAGACCCATCCGGAGGTGCTCTTCAAGGAATGCAGCCACTATTGCGAGCTCATCTCCGGACCCCATCAGATGCCGCGTACATTGGAGGTTGCGATCCGCGAGGCGGTCGGCAAGAGCGGCGTATCGGTGGTGGCGATCCCTGGTGATGTCGCGCTGCAACCCGCATCCGATGCGCCTCCGGCCAAGGTCGACGGTCTGCTGCCGCCCACACCGGTGGTGACGCCGTCCCGACGGGATCTCGATCGCTTGGCAGCGATACTGAACGGTGAAGGCCGGGTTACCATCCTGTGCGGCGCGGGATGTCAGGGTGCCCACGGCGAGCTTCTGGCGCTGGGCGAGCGTCTCAAAGCGCCGATCGTGCACGCGCTGCGTGGCAAGGAACATGTCGAGTGGGAGAACCCCTACGACAGCGCGTCGCAATCGAGCATGGCGTAGTAGCCTGACGAAAAGCCGATCAAACCCATCATGCAGACATCGGGGCGCCAATCCCTGGTGAGGCCGGTATCGGCTAGAGTGGACGCACCTGCGCCGGAGCACCCATGGGACATTCAAGCGCTGCGCGGTCCCAGCCGCCGGCCTCGGCTGCGGCAGCATAGGTCTTAGACAAGAATTCGAGTAGCAAAGCGTCAGGCTCCGCGGCGGCACGGACGCTCTCGTAAGGCAGAATGAACTCCCCAAGAATCCCATTGTAATAGGCGCCCGTCGCTACTGAGTGATCGCGGAACTCCGGCGGTTCGGGATAGGCATAGGAGTAGAAGGCGGCCTGCGGGAACGCCTCGTTGCCCGGCCAAAACCCGGCGCTGCTCACCTCGTGTGAATAGGCTTCCCGCGCAACCGCGTCCGGAAGTCCGGGTATGCCGCCGGGATGGAGCGGAGCAGGCCGTCCGGAGAAACGAGTGACCGCGAGATCGAAGCTGCCCCAGAAGAAGTGGACAGGGCTCGCTTTACCCAGAAAGCCGCTTCGGAAGAGCTTGAAGATGCGATCGACCTGGACGAGCGCGCGCCAGAAGCGATGTGCCGCGGGAGCGTCATAGGCAGCGTGAGTACGATCTTGCGTGAAGCGGATGGGGTTCGCCACCTCGTTCGGCATCTCATTGATGGCGACGGCGACGCCGATGTCGTCCAGTAGATCGATCACCTGACGATGGAAGTCGGCAACTGTCTGCGGCACGAGGTGAATAATGCGCTCCTCGCCCCGGCTGGTGCGGGCGACGAGGCGATGGCTGATGAAATCGAACTCAATTTCAAGGATTTCACTGCCGACAGGGACCGGGGACGTGCCAAGCCCGCGTGCAGTCACATAGAGCGGGACCTGCCAGCTATGGTTGACCCAGGGCGTCAGGCTCAGCCGGATTTTGCCTACAATCTGGGTCCAAAGCTGCAAGGTGGCAGTAGTGTCACGCCAAGCCGAATACGGCAGATCGGGCCAAACTGCGGCGCCGCCGTCCATGAAATCCCTCTTGTCGATCGTCGAAGACCTACAACTATGGTTGGTCGACCGCGCAGGATAATAGCCTCGATGAGCCGACAGGTACACTGAGATCGCCCCTATGGAAAAGCCCAGCCTTTGGGTTGAACCAGCTGTCGGTCATTCAGGCGCGCTCCGGGATGTTCGCGACGGGCGTCCGACAAGCGGCCCCTTATCCAATTTCCGCGCCGGAAATGCTGCTGGGCAGGCGTCTTAATCTGACTACCGTTCAGGTTCAGCTTGGATCGCTCCCGGCGGCGCAGCCGCGCCCCGTCGTTGCATGCGTATCGCTATTGCCCAGCAAAAAATTGCCCCACGCGGACCTGATGATCCATTCGGCGACCATCGACGAACACGCGGCGCGCCATGGCGCTTGTTTACGTTCTGCAACGCATATTGTGCCCGATCTTCGACGAACGAACTTTAGATTAAAATGCGGGCGAAAATACGGCTGTTCCATGGAAGCTTTTAGGCGGGCGATTTTCTCTCAACCATCCTCGACCGATGAAGTGCAATCACCGCTGAGGCCAGAGCGGCGGGCACAAGGACAGGGAGGACGGTGCCATCAGCAGTGCGCCATGGTCCGCGCGGGATAGTTGCGGACCTCGGGATCCGGATGAATCGCCGCGATCAATGCGTGGCGGCGGCAATCGGCTTTGATAGGAACAGCTTGTCGTAATCAGCCCGAAAGCCTCTCTGCGGCGGAAAAAAGTGAAGTCAATTCCTGGCGGCTGTGTGCAATCGAGTGAATCTGCGATGGCACGTCGTTCAACCGTCGCCATTTGAATTGGCTGCGCTCCGTGCAACATCCGTAAATTCCTTATGGCTGAGCAGCCTGCCGCTCCGAACGCGCTGCCTGCCAGACTTCACGCGCGGCGTCGGCGTTCATTGCCGCGACGCCGAGACCCACGATCAAGTCAGGCCACGCCGAGACAGTGTAAGCGGTTATCAGCCCGGCTGCGATGATAGCAATGTTCGCCAGTGCATCGTTCCGCGCAGAGAGGAACGCCGCTTTGGTGAGACTGCCGCCGTGAT
>JAQGIF010000351.1 GCA_028291345.1 Rhodospirillales bacterium
AGCTTTGCTACGCGATCTTTCGTCCAGACAAGCGTCATCCGTGCCCTACTCCAGGCTGTTCACCGGACTTCCTCGCCGGCAGGAGACGCGTCGAACTACAAATTACAAAACTAGAAAGGTCGCGCCGACTGGGACCCGGGGGCTGGAATTCCAGCCGGCGCTATCTCGCCCCCGTGAAGGAACGAGAACTCAAACACTAATCGCGCTGGTGAAAGTGCTTCATCATCTCGGCCATGACGGCGCCGAGAGCCTCGGCCGGCGGATTTGGCGTCTCGCCTGAAAGCCATCGCCTGCAGGTTCGAACGTCGTAGCCGGTGTGAAATGAGAGATGCGTATCGGTCTTGAACGGCCACACGAACGTGGCGAGCTCGCCGAACGAGATACGAGCGGACGCAAGGCGAACGACCCTGCCAGATTTGCCCGTCGTTTGCGGCTGGACTTCAGCCGGTTCCCCAAGTTCCATTCTACGCATGGACATCGAACAAACACCTCACTGGTACGCAGGACAAAACCGAAAGGGCGCGCCGGCCGAGACACCGGGGCATCTTGAAGTTGAATCAGCGCTCCGGTATGAACGCACCGGGCTGGGAGAAAATTGGAATGTTGAAGAGAATTGCTGGCTTCGCGCTCATCGGATTGTGCGCGCTGGGATTGCTTGCGCTGCTGCTGGTCTGGCACGAGTGCAGATTTCCGATATCGATCGGCACATCGCTGCACTTGGCGAGCTGCCTGTCGAACTGATCGCACGGGGAAATTCATGTTTCGTCGTCTCCCTTTTCGGGAAACTGCACGTCCTTAGCGACCTTGCGGTATTCGTCCGCGATCATGTCGGCGCAGCGCCCGACGCATTCGTTGCAAATCTTGGCGCCGTTCGAGCTGATGATCCGAAACACCTGGCTCGCGGCCTTACCGCAGAAGGAGCAGTTGCCATCAGCCATGGATGATCTTCCACAGCTCATCCGGCGCATCTAGTGCGCGCTCCTGCAGGGCATCCTTGATGATCTTGTGCGTCTTGGCCGGAAATTTTCCGAGCTTCTTCCAATTGGAAACTGCTGAACCGTGCTTGCTGCCGGTCAACATCACGACGGCCATGTTGCCGCCCAGCGCGGTCACGACCTCATCAACGGTCTTCAGCTCTATGCTCATGCTCGACGAATACTTCATATTTCCTGAAGTTGTCAAGCTCAGAAAACCTTAATGGCTCCTTCAATAATTATGAACCATAATGGAACACATGCAAAAACGTGATCCTTTGCGTTGGCGGTCTCCCGGTTCCCAGCGGCTGCGTTGGGTTCGGTTGGCGGAGGGATTCGAAAACTCGGCGGAATTCGCCGGAAAAGTCGGGCTCGGCGCCACGACTTACAGTCAATATGAGAACGGTATTCGACTATCGCTGGATGCTGCGATTAAGATCGCCAACAAGATTCCGGGCCTTACGACAGATTATCTGGTTCGAGGCCGCGAAGAAGGCATGCCGGCGGAACTCAGGCACAGGATAGAGGCTGCCAAGCAAAAAGAAGAGGAAGAGGAAGCCGAGGCCGCTGCGAAGCACGCAGACCGTGCCTAGGCCTTTCCCGCGAATGGGAGGACGTTCCCTGCGATCGTCTCCTCTGGGGCGGTCATCAGAAAGCCCTCTACCAGATCTTTCATCGCCTGAATCACGAGAAGCATATCTTCTGGATTATCCGGCAATGAACTCGAGAGAGTGATCGCGTGGCGCCGGTGCCACTGAAGAGGCATTCCCACCATAATACCGAACCCCCGAACCTAACAAACTTGCGCGATACGGGATCATTTGGCGTCTTCACCCACTGATCGAGGCCAGACGGTGTCACTCGCGCGTCGAAATCTTGAGACGTAACCTGTATTAAAGTCAATTAGCAATTGCACCGCTTTGCACAAAATTAGATTTCACATTTCCTGAATTTTTCCCTTGACGTCTTCATATTTCCTGAATTATATTGGCTCCATCAGCAACGGGGAGCCTCACATGACCAGGACATGCAAGCAAAAGTGGGAAATCGGACAGGTCGTTAGCGTCGGTTTCATTTCCGGCCTCGAAGTGATCGGCAAGGTCGCCACTCCAGGCGACTACAAGCCCGACCTCTGGGTTCTCGTGCAGGCTTCTACGAAGCGCATTTATCGCTTCGTTCCTCACAGCGGTTTGAGCCGCGTGAACTCCTTCGCTGAAGCTGTGGCTTGGTGATCGCCATGACCGCCAAGTTCAAAACCGCTTCAGAAGCCAAGGCCATCGGCGCCGCTCTGTTCGCCGCCGGCAAGGTCACTGCCTGGACCGATTACCCGCAATTCGGTTCGTACATCCTCCGCGTCCAGATCGGAAAGCGCTGGATGACCCTCACCAAGCAGCAGCTTTGAGGAGGATCAGATGCACGACAACACCCGGTTTTTTCTCCTCTGTTCAATCTTCTGGATGATCGTCATTCCGCCCGCGGGGATGTTGATCGCAATCGCATGCGGCGGATTGGGAGTTTGAACGCAATGCCGGCCTTTTGCGCGCAGCTCAGAGGAACATCCATCATGACCAATCCCGTTTACCTGATCGAAGCTGACTTCGGCCGCCACGGCCGCGCCTTCATCGAAACCGACCGCGACAGCAACAGCCGCGCGCATGTCATCGGCCTGATCCGCTCCGGCGAG
>JAQGIF010000365.1 GCA_028291345.1 Rhodospirillales bacterium
TCCGTCAGGTCGCACGGCACCGCGACCGCGCGCCGCCCGAAGCCGCGGATTTGCGCCGCGACCTCAGCCAGGGCCGCCTCGCTGCGCGCCCCGATCACAACATCGGCCCCGCACTCCGCGAGCGCCGTGGCAATTCCGGCGCCGATCCCGCGGCTTGCCCCGGTCACGATCGCTACCTTCCCATCCAGCCGAAACGCATCCAGCAAACCCATATTCCGCCCTTCCCTGTTCCGATACTCGAATGAATTGAAGCTTTAACAAGCCGCCGCTTTTACGCGCCAGGGCTTCCATCGAAGACGATTTGAACACGGCGGTTTTGCGGTTGGCGGACACCATCGTCCGTCGGGACCAGCAGGTCGCGCTTGCCCTTCGCCAGGATCTCGATCTCAGAAGATGCAATGCCGTCCTTCTCGAGCTGCGCAGCAACCGACTCCGCGCGGCGGCGACTGAGACGCAGGTTGTAAGCATCCGAACCCACCGTATCGGTGTGACCTGTCACCGTTAGCTGCGTGACTTTCGATGCCAGAGCGTTCTTTGCTGCAGTATCGACGATCTCGGTCGCCCGAGGTGTCAGGTCGGACTTGTTGAAGTCGAAGAAGACGACATAACTACGCGGTGCCGCAGCCAGCGCCTGAACGGGCGGCGGCACATACGCGGTGGGCGCCTCTTCGGGAGCCTGGGCGTTTTCAAACCGATATTTCAGCGAGAAGCCGTACATCCGCGGCTCGTTGTACGCCAGCGACGTGAAGCCGAGCGACGCATAGATCGCAATCGCGCCGGTCGGGTGGGTGTCGTTCGTGACATTCGTCATGAAGAAGGACGCATCAACCGGATATCCGTAGACGTTCTTCCAATCGATCCGCGCGTCCAGCTCATCATAAGACGGAAGGTACGAATAGATTTCGCCCGTCGGCTGCGTCGCCACATACTGATGGCCGATGAAGCTGTACGACATCTGGACGGCGACATCGCCGACCGACGTATCCAGCGGCAGATGGTACGTGCCAGTCACGCCATATTCCCACTTCGGGACGAAACCGAATGGCGGGGTGCGGTCGCCGACGACACCCGGATATTCGTTGAAATGGGTGTAGATGTATGAGGCGTGAGCCGACAGCTCCACACTCTCAATCGGAATGATCGTCTGTTCGAGCTCAGCGCCTTCGAGGAAGGCACTGGCGGCGTTCGTATAGATCGACTGGGAGCTTACATTGCCCTGGGCGTTCGTCACCGAAATATTCTGAGGGACCTGAATCGACTTGTAGTCGGTGTGGTAGACATCGGCATTCGTCCTGAAGCGCGACCCGGCCAGATTCCAGTCTTTCTTGATTCCGATTTCGACATCGGTGACATGTTCCGGCTTCAGGGATTGATATTGGACGGGCACCTGAGGATTCGTTCCGCCCGGGCGATAGGCGTTGCCCGCCCGCACATAGATCAGGGTCTGGGGGTCCAGCTGCTCATCGAGGCTGAGATTCCAGCCGTACGAGCTGAAATGCCCCTCGGAGCCGACGAAGCAATTCGGATCGTGGCCCACCAGCGTACAGTTCGTACCCACCCCGTTTGCGCGTTGTATCTGATCGACAGACTGCACGCCGACTTCACCAAGGGACTGGAAGTCCCACGTATAGCGATACCCCGCGGTGAACCTCAGCCCGTCGACATAATCGCCGAGATCGTAAATCCCATGGGCGAACAGGGCCCGGCTCGTGTCGACTTCGTGAATATGGACGTAGCTGGTGGCGCCCAACGCGGTGGTCGGGTTGTCGTTGTCACCCAGCGGATGATCGAATTCGAGATAACCGCCCAGCACCCAGGTCAGCTTGTCCTGAAGGCTCTTGCCCTGGAGCTGAAGCTCCTCGGTATATTGGACCGTGTTGTCCTGCTGGCCGACCGGGTTCACCGGGTTGCCGACGGACAGGATCGGAAGCGGCGCGCCCCAGTAGTTTTCCGACGTCAGGTTTTTGAAAATGCGGGCCGCGGCCACATTCTTCATGGTGAGATCGTCCGAAATGTTCCACGTCAGAGTGTCGGTGAAACCGTAATAATAGTTCTTGGACAGCAGGGGCAGTGACGATCCCAGCGACGCCCGCACGCCGATCGACCTGGCTTGCGCGGTGACCTGCTCGACATTCGGGAAGAACGAGAGCGACGGCTTTCCACCCGCCGAAAACGTTTTCAGCAGCTGCAGATAGGTGGCGGTCGCCGTGGCCGGGTTGGTGAGAGCCGATAGCGCGGGCCCTCGGCCCAGGGTCAAGGGAACATTGCCGATTCCCGGCAATGGGATGAGCGCTGCCGTGAAGTCGGGATTGAGGAAGGTCGGTATCAGCGACGATCCATTCTGGTGCTGATAGTACCCATCATACAGGAAGTAGTTTTCCAGATCGTCGGTCGGCCGCGCCGTCACGCCCACGCGCCAGGCGGAGTGATCGATATTGTCGAGATCCTTGCCGTTGGAAAGATCCCGGGTGTAGCCGTCGCGTGTTCGCGTATTGCCGGCAATGCGAACCAACAGCTTATCCGAGATGATCGGAATATTGACCGCGCCCTCGAATTCCCGGTCAGCATAATTGCCGAAAGTGGCTTCGAAATAGCCTTCGTAGTTGTTCGTCGGCTTCTTGGGCGAGATGGAAATCAGCCCACCGATCGAGTTCTTTCCGAATAGCGTGCCTTGCGGCCCCTTGATGGCTTCGACGTTGTCCAAGTCGTAGTAGAATCCCGCACCGCTGCCGTGGCTCAGCTGATTGGTGATGTTATAATCCGTCGACCCGATCGGAACGTCCGCGAAGTAGGTGACGGACCCGGCAAGGCCGCGCAGCCGAACCTGGCCGCTCGACGGGCCGTTCGGATCGGATGCCAGGCGGGTCACGCTGAGCGACGGAACGGCCCGTATAAGGTCTTTGACCTGTTCGATGTGCTTCTGCTCGATATCGTTCTGGGAAAACGCGCTGATCGCCAGCGGGATCGACTGCGCCCGCTCTTCACGCCGGCGCGCCGTAACCACGATTTCCTCGAGGCCCGACGATTGGGCGGCGCTATCGGTCTTTTCTTGAGCCATGGCAGGGGCGGAGATGCTTTGCCCCACGAGCGCAGCCGTTGCGAGCAGCGCGAATTTCAGTCCTCGCGTCAAAGCGCGAGACGTCCGTATATGCGACATAGCTCCCCCTAAAATTTCTTTGGCATCCGATATTTCTGCTGGGGGCCAGCCGCCCGCAGTACGAATGCTGCAATCCCTCAACCACTGGGATGAAGGCATCTTTAGGTAAAACTCACTTCGTGCCGTGAGAAGGCGTTTGGATAGAACGCAGCCAATTCGTGGCCCCAATGCGAAGTGTGTCCCATTTGAAGGGCTTGATATTCGCCGAACGCACAAAGTTATCGCGGCTTCGGGGCTTTGGGCACACGATCGGCCCGTCCCAATCACGTTGATCCGTATATTCGGTCCAGGGCTGGAGGCGGCCTGTGGACGAGCTCAATCAGCTGACGAGAGTCTCGAAAGGTGCCGCAATCATAAAACCCCGCGCGAAGCCTGAAGACGGTTGTTAAGCTATTTATCGCCGAATACGGTGGCCATGCGCTCGATGTCGAGTAGCTCAGCACTGGCTATCGTGGGTGATCAGCAGCACTGTCGCCGCGCCCCGATGGAGGGGAGGCTCAAAGGCACAGGAATCTCAGATGCTTCCGCGTCTGAGATATGCGATACAGATTGGGGGCACTTTCGCAGATGCCGCCGATATGTAAGGCGAGGAAATATGTCTCGGCCAGGGGAGGATGGGGAGGTTGGTTGTAAGCAATGCCGTTTCGTTCGACGTCATCAAGGACGTTCAGACCCCAAGTTGTCGAATCGATGTCATTAAAGCCATCTATCCGTCGCCCGTCGAAATGACATTCGAAAATGAGTCGAACCTAATTATCTTTCAACGTCCGCGGAGGAATTCAAGCGGTAGCTTCGAATCCTTCACGAAGGCAAACGACTTCTTTAGCATCGGGCAAGTTTTGTTTATTCCGGCCGCCAGCCCCCTTAGAATTCGGGCAGATGGCGGGCCAGCCGAGACCCTGCGCTGCTCGTTTTCCAGAGAAAAGCTATCTCAGATCACTGGCTACCGCGACTTGGTCAAGCCGAGCACAATGCTGCACACGTTGAACATTCGCGAACGATGGATCAGCGAATCGCTTTTAAGGCTCGAAAAGGCGATTATGGAGTCTACCGAAAGATCGCTTCGATTTGCAGATGCGCTTGCTAGCGCGCTTTTGATGGAAATCTCTCGATACCTAGATAAACGGGAAACCGTTGAGGGTTTTCAACGGGGAGGTTTGGCGCCGAGAACGCTCAAGAAAATCATTGAATATCTTAACGAAAATGAGCGCGTTACGGTCGACGATGTATGCGAGTTGTCCGGCTACAGCCGTCGTCACCTTGGGCGGGCGTTCAAGCAAGCCACCGGCGCGACGATTTATGACGCGATCGAAGAAGTTCGATTTAGCCGTGCGAGCAAATTGCTTGAAAAAACCGATCTCCGGGTCAGGGAGATTGCGACGAAAGTCGGCTTTAGCGATGCGAGCAGCTTTTCAGTCGCCTTCCAACGGATATCAGGAGAAACTCCGAGCGATCACAGAGCGCGGTTGCGCGCCCCAGCAGGAGCAGTCACTCCTGCGAGGAACCGTTATTCCTAACTATGACACGATTGGGCATCGCGTCACGGCCGTTGCAGGAATCGTCAAGGCGCCTTCGGCAATTTCAACGAATTCATCAGAGCGGAGGAGGCGGTGGCTGCTTCGGCTTCGGGCCGAATGCCCGCCCGGTGTCCCGCTGTGGGCGGTTCACCTTGGATAGAGCCAATTGACGTGCATACTCCCGATCACCAACCGCCTTGTATTGCGGGCTTGTCAGTGAGGCAAGAAACGCCACTACGTCGTCGATTTCCGGCTCCGTCAGCGCCAACGGCTGCATATCCTTGTCGAGCCACGGGTCAGCGATTCCATCACCCTTATTGTAATGATCCATGACATCCCACAATGTTTGCATCGACCCGTCGTGGAAGTAAGGCCCGGTCACGAGGACGTTTCGCAGGCCCGGCGTCTTGAATGACGCAATATCCTCCTGCTTTTTCGTAACGAGGAAGCGCCCGAGAACTGACATCTCGCTTGTGATTGCCGCGCCGTCAATATCCGACAAACGTCCTTGCGCCAGCTCACGCTCACCCTGCCGCGCCAAAGGGCCGACACGATGCCGGAGAATTCCGACGCCAATGTTGTGAAAATCGTTATCGATGAAGAGCGTTGCATCCCGTTGATTGTCCGTCAAAGCATGGCAGAGCTGGCAACGGGCCTTGGTATTGAACAATTCCCAACCGCGTTTGGCCGAGTCGCTGATGGCGTTTGCCTCTCCTGCGATGAAATGGTCGAAGGGGGAATCGAATGAAGCCAGCGTCCGTTCGTAGGCTGCAATAGCACTCAACATATCCTGCTCGTTCACATCCCGGCCGAAGGCCTGCATGAATTGGGTCTGATAGTCTTTGTCTCTGGCGATCCTGGACACAGCATCGCCGATGCTGGCCGAGCCCATCTCGAAAGGATTCGTGATCGGTAATGCCGCCTGCTCCTCCAGCGTAGTGACCCGGCCGTCCCAAAACTGATGTTTGTTATAGAGGGCATTCAGAAGGGTTGGCGCGTTGCGTTGGCCGAGGCGGCCGTGGATGCCGACTGATACGGGCCTGCCATCGGTGAAGGCGCGATCCGGATCGTGGCAGGTGGCGCAGGCGACAGTGCCATTATCTGAGAGCCGAGGCTCGAAGAATAGCTTCTGACCCAATGCAACTCTGGCAGGCCTGAGCGTGGTCGGCGAGATAACATACTCGGTCAAAGCCGTAGGAAAGCCGACTTGATTTGAAGAGCGCGGCTCTGCCAAAGGCCCTGCTTGCGGCAAAGGCGGTGTCTGCCCTGGCGCCAGTGCGGGCGGTGGGCCGATGCCCGTGTCTTCATTAACGGTCGGCTCAGCAAGCACCGCGAAACTATACGAGAGGAGTGACAGGACCGCGAGGGATGTAGCGCGTTTGAGGGCCGCCCAATACCACCCTCGCCGTCTCAAACATGGCGTTGAGCTGCGGTTCGTCGACTTTCGTGATGCCCTTCCACCGGTGATCGATGATTTCCTGCAGACGCTGCTGCATCGTTTGGATGTGGTGGCGCGATCACGTTCGGATGTGGGATGGACCGTCATGATACTCTCCGCCCTATTGCAGTTCGGGGCTGTCCAGTGCCTGAGCATTATATCCGCAGCGCCGCTATCAGCAGGCGTAGCGGGCCGGCACTGAGGAAGGTCCTTGAGTGTCAGGTGTATTCACGTGGCACTCTCAGCCGATCCGGATGATACTCATTCTGTCTCGATATGACTTGTGAATTCTTGCCGCGAGCGGCTTGGCATTGCAGTGAAAGTCATACACTGCTTGGCGCGGCAAAAAAGGCACGCGAGCCGATATCCCTCTTTGAGTTTCTCCGTCAGCGCGCAGCGCGGGAGTCCGGCTCAGGTCAGACTCCGCCGATCGATTCTGGTACGTCCGCACTTATGACCCCCAACGGAGCGTCGTTGGAATTCATGTCCGTTTTTGAGCACAGGGCAAGATCGGCTGAGCGACCTACTTGGGCGCAGTGCAGAAGTCGTCAGGCCGACAGTCATTTTAACATGGATACACCCTGACCGAGACGCTCAGCCTCACTCCTGGGGCGCCCAACCGGCCTGATTCGTCAAGTTGCCTGTGGGCAATCCCATCGACTCAAGGCGAAGGCGCATTTCATCGACCACATTGTCCGGCGCCACCGCCTGGACTTTCGATGTGAGAGCCGCCGCGTGTTCCGCCCAGGCCTCCGGGCATTCGGGGTTTGCGACGGACACAGCCTGGGCTTCCGCGAGATAGACATGGGCGGCCTGGCCGCCGCCGACGACGAAAGTGTGGCCCGACAGCGTGTTGGTCTTGTGCGCCAGCCAGCCCAGGAAGCCGGCGACCTTTTCAGGCTGAAAATGTTCGCGGTAGACCCTGACCAGTTCGGGGTCGGGCAGGTTGTCGTTCATCTGGCTGATCGCGGTCGGCATGATCGTATTGACCCGGATATTCTGCGATCGGCCTTCAAGCGCCCAAGCCCTGCCGACCGCGAAAATGGCGCCCTTCGGCGCGATATAGGTGCTGGAATACTCGCCGCCGAAAATTGTGGTCGATGAGGAGTTGATGAGGCGTCCGTTGCCCGATGCCGAAAGGGCCGCCCAGGCCGCCCGCGCCAGCCCGAGGGTCGAGGTGAAATGCGAGTCGAATACGCGATCCCAGTCTTCCGGCGCAATCGTGTGAAACAAGCCGACATGCGTCAGGCCCGTCGTATTCAACACGACGTCGATACGGCCGAACGCATCCAGCGCCGTCTGAACGATCAGCTTGGCCTCGGTTGCCGTTGACGCGATCGAGGCGATCGCGGTGCCCCCGGCGGCGTTGATGCTCTCGCACACCGCATGCGCGCTTTCGCTGATGTCGTTGACGACGATCTTTGCCCCGCGCGCCGCGAACTGCTGGGCCGCGGCTCCGCCAATCGCACCGCCGCCTCCCGCGACAATAACCACCTCGCCGTCGAACCGCATTTGCTGGCTTGTCATGATGTATCCGTGTCTCCCCCCTCACGAAATTCCGATGCGACAGGCGCTAGCCTCGCGTTTCGAATTCCGACAACCGGCGCCCTAACGCATAATCCCCGGCGATCGTGGTCCGCTGCATTTCGCGCACACAGTCCTCCGGAACGCCCTCGGCGCAATGCAATGTCCTCCAGTTGTCCCAGAGGACCAGATCGTTCTCTTGCCAATCATGATAGTAAGCGAGGGCGGGGTTGAGCGTGTATGATATTATCTCCTCCAGCAACGCTTCGCCCTCACTGTTCTGCATCTCATAGATGCCGATCGCGGAGGTCGGCGAGACGTTGAGAACCTTGCGGCCGGTTTCCGGCTGAACATAAGCCATCGGATGAACCACAGGGGGGAAATCCTGATCGATGCGGGCTGCCATCGATTTCAAAGCCGCCGCGTTGTCGATCAGTTTCAAACTTTTGGGCTTGCCGAACTTCTCCTGCGTGAAGTCCGAACGTAGCTGGTAGACGACGTGAAGCTTGTCGATCCGTTGCCTCAGCGGTTCGGGTAGCGTGGCATAGGCCGCAATCTGATCGACAAAGCCGGTTCGGCCGCCTTCGCTTGGGCGTTTGATCGATCGCAGGATTCCACCGCGATTGATTTTACTCATATATCTGAGATCGGAATGCCACGGCAGCCAGCCGCCGCGGCGTTTTCCGTCCACCTCGTAGAGCGCCACGGTGGAATCGCCCTGGAGGGAAGGACGATAGGATATATCGACCAGCTCGGGATAGCCGGCGGCCCAATTCTCCCTGACCGGATGACGTTGTAGCTCCCCGAAGCAGCGGCTCAACGACAGGTGAGCCTCCGAACTGGTCGCGGCGCGCCGGAATAGAAGTATCCCAGCCAGCATGAAGGCATCTTGAAGCGCCTTTCGGGTGTCGACGTCCAACGGCATGTCAAGGTTGATGCCACTGACCTCGAGCCCAACATTTTTCGCTAACGGCTTGATATTGAGAGCCATCTATTCCCTCGTCGTCGCCCCGGTGTTCCTTTTTTTGGATCATGCCGCAGCTTCAACCCGCATTTCCCGGATCGATCGGCGATGCACGCCGATGGCTGAAGAATAGTCGCCGAGGCGGGGTCGTGGTAGCGGCTTTATGCGCCAATGGCGGGGCGGCCAGCCCCACGTCGCACAGGCCGGAACCGAGCAAGCAAAATCAATGACTGGTTTCGGGCGCTGCGATCATGCTCCTGAGCGACGTACATGGGCGCAAAGGGGCCGAATCCGGAACGGGCGGCTTTGGGCAATCATAATGTCGAAGCGAACATTCAGGCCTATATAGCTTTGTGGCGGCTCTCGACACTACGCGGACCCTGCATTCTGCGAGCCT
>JAQGIF010000387.1 GCA_028291345.1 Rhodospirillales bacterium
AGCTTTCTTTGAACGATCAATAAGGTGGTCGAGGGTTTCAGGCACGATCACCTTGTCGACAGACTGTGGGCCCTCTAGCATCCGCCGAAAGGTTGGCGAAGGGGAAACACAATGGCGGACTTCGTTCTGGTTCATGGCGGTCTTCACGGGGGTTCTTGCTGGGATTTGCTGCGTCCGGAATTGGAAAGAGCCGGGCACCGCACGTTCGCGATGGATCTGCCGATAGACCAGCCCGGCAAGCTGATGGACGATTACGCCGATGCGGCCGTCGCCGCCCTGGCGGGGACAGCCTCCGATGATGCCTATCTGGTCGGGCACTCGATGGGCGGCATGGTCATCCCGCGGATGCTGGCAGGGCGGCCGAAAGCTCGGCTGATCTTTCTCTGCGCCGGTTTCGCCCATACCACCGAAGAAGAACGGCTCGAGAGTTTCGCCGCGACCACCAGCGACTTCTTTGATTGGCTGATCGCCGACGATCAAGGGCGGGTCACGATGAGCAAGGAAGACGCGATCGAGGCTTTCTATCATGATGTCGCGCCGGATTTGGCCGACCGGGCCTATTCCAACATGCGTCTGCAATGGGCTGAGGGCTTCAGCCGTGTCGGACCGATCGCGCCTTATGCCGAGCATGTCGCCCATGTCATCTGCACGACGGACGACCGCATCATCGATCCAGTTCGCCATCGCCGCATGTCCGAGGCGCGGTTCGGCATCATCCCGATCGAAATGCCCGGCAGCCATTCTCCATTCCTCTCACATCCGGCGGAACTGGCCGGGGTGCTGGACAAGATCGTGAAAGCGGATCGCGCGGGAGGGCGGGTTTAGTTCCGGAAGGTTATGTCCCCGGTCTGCTGCCGAACTGATAGGCCGAAATCGCCGAGCCCATCACCCGGTCGGAATAGGTGCGCTGTCCGATATCACCGTCGGCGGCACCGGCCGCGACCATCAGCGGGATCAGATGCTCCTCGCGCGGATGGGCATCGCGGGCCGAAGGCGCGCCCGTCCAATGAGCAAGCTTCTCGTCGCGCCGGGCGGCGCTTGTATCGGTGACCGCGTCGGTCAGCCAAGTGTCGAAGGGCAGGGCGCCGCTCGGCGGCAGGCCGCGCATGAACGCCGACATATTATGATAGCTCATGCCGCTGCCTACGATCAGCACGTTCTTATCGCGTAGCGGCGCCAGCGCCCGGCCGGCGGCGATGTGTTCCGCCGGGTCCAGCCCTGCCTTCAGCGAAAGCTGGACCATCGGGATGTCGGCTTCGGGATAGATCAGCTTGAATGGGATGAAGACACCATGATCGAGTCCGCGATCAGGGTCGGCACGCGACGCGATGCCGGCCTGGGTCAGCAGATCGCGCGCTTCCTGCGCCAACCCCGGCGATCCGGGCGCATCATAGCGCAGGCGATAGGTATGATCGGGGAAGCCATAATAGTCGAATAGCAACGGCGGCTCGGCGGTGCTGGTCACCGTGAATTCAGGCTCCTCCCAATGGGCGGAGATCACCAGGACCGCATCCGGCTTCCGTCCTACCGCTCTGTGCATATCCTTCAGCCAATTGCCCATCCGATTCCATGTATCGGCCGGTCCCATCGTCCAATCCATGAAGAAGCAGGGGCCGCCGCCATGTGGGATGTAAAAGCTCGGCGTACGGTCGGCCATTGTGCGGATCCTGGATTTAGTTTTGCCTGGGGTTCAGTCTTGCCGGAAGGGCGAATGTTCGGCCAGCATGGCGATCTGCGCGCGCATGCCGTCGCGCTCCTGATCCAGGAAATGGGCGATGGCGTTGCGCAATCCAGGGTGCCCGATCCAATGGGCGCTCTCCATCTCGACCGGCAAATATCCGCGCTGAATCTTATGTTCGCCTTGCGCCCCGGCCTCCACCCGCTTTAGCCCATGGGCAATGGCGAAATCGATTGCCTGGTAATAGCAGGTCTCGAAATGCAGGAATCTGAATTCCGCGCCGCAGCCCCAGTTCCGCCCGTAAAGCGCGTCAGACCCCAGCAGGTTCAGCGCGCCGGCCACCCATTGTCCGTGCCGCCGCGCCAGGATCAGGACGATGCGGTCGGCCATCGTCTCGCCGATGCGGTGAAAGAAATCATGAGTCAGGTAGGGCGTTCCCCATTTCCGGTCCGAGGTGTCGATATAGAAGCGGTAAAAGACGTCCCAATGCTCCGGCTTCAGGTCGCCGCCGGTCAACGTCACCATCTCGATATCCGATTCGGCGATCTGCCGCCGTTCCTTGCGGATGTCCTTGCGCTTGCGCGACGATAGTGCGCCCAGGAAGTCGTCGAACGTGGCATAACCGTCGTTGTGCCAGTGATACTGGCAGCCAATCCGGATTAGCCATCCCGCCTCCTCGAACGCGGCCCGGTCGTGGTCCTGCAAGAAGGTGGCGTGAACGGAAGACAGATCGCGATTCTCGGCGACCGTCGTCAGCCCGGCGATTAGCGTCCGGTGCACCGCGGCGTCATCCACGCCGGGTGCAACCAACAGGCGCGGACCGGTCGCCGGCGTGAACGGCACCGAGACCTGCAGCTTAGGGTAATAGCGCCCCCCGGCCCGCTCGATCGCCTGGGCCCAGCCATGGTCGAAGACATATTCCCCATAGGAATGCGACTTCACATAGGCCGGAACGGTCCCGATGACTCGGCCCTGCTCGTCTTCCAAGATCAGATGCTGTGGCAGCCAGCCGGTCTTGCGCTTCGCCGACCCGCTTGTCTCCAGCGCCGCCAGGAAGGCATGGCTGACGAAGGGATTGTCCAGCCCCGCGCACACATCCCAGTCCGCCGCGGAAATGGCAGTGATGTCGGTTTCGACGCGGAGTGTGATTGGTTGGGAGTCGGGCATCTGTGGGGCGATCGGTTTACGTGAGCATGATGCAATCGGCCACCCTGGACAACCATCCGGATCGGAAACGAGCATGGTATTCGGTTGCTACAGGCATGCGTTTCCGTAAGTGCTTTCGACAGATGCAACGTCGGGTGTAAGAGTTTGCCGAATAGCAATCATCGGCGGCGGGACGCGAAAGCGAAAGCCCTGATCTCGAAGGACTGCCATCAGGGTCGCATCGCGCGTATCCCCTGGAAATCTTTTCCGCAGAAGCGCATTTATCCTGGTCTGGGCCGCAGCCCTGTCGGTCCAGTTCTCCGCCGAAATATCCCAGTCGATTGTCGGGGGGAGCCTCTGATTCTCGATCGCCAAGCTCAATATCGCTGCCACTGGGAACGACATCTCCGGAAACCCAAAGATACAAAGGATTACATCGCCCCGCCAATCGCGACAAGAACAGTCACCGCAAAGATGACTTTCCGAATCAAGCGCCTTCCTGGTCCCGGCGGATCGAGTGATGTTGGGTTGTGCGCATCAGCCGATTGCGAACAAGGCCTCGACCTCGACCGCCGCATCGAGCGGCAGCGACGCAACGCCCACGGCTGCGCGGGCATGTTTGCCGACATCGCCTAGAATTCCGGCGATCAGGTCGGACGCGCCGTTAATCACCTTGTGCTGGTCGGTGAAATCGGGCGTCGACGCCACGAACCCGCCCAGCCGCACGCAGCGCCTGATACGGCCGAGATCGCCCAGCGCCGCCTGCGCCTGGGCCAGGATATTAATGGCGCACAGTCGGGCCGCGCGCTGCCCGTCCTCCAGCGCGACGCCCGCGCCTAGCCTGCCCTTGACGGCGATCGCGCCGCCCTCCATCGGCAACTGCCCGGAAATAGTCAGCAATCCGCCTTCGATGACGAAGGCGACATAATTGGCGGCGGGGCTGGCTGGTGTGGGCAGGCTGATCCCCTGCGCGGCGAGCCGCGTATCGATTTCATGTGACATGGGTTTTTCTACCCCAGGCGCCGCTCTGAGGAAACCACCATTCGAAAGCCGCGTAGACCCGATCTGGACCTGCGGCCTTGCCGGTGCCATATTGGCAGCCTGTAAACATCTTCCCTTCCCCGGATTATTGATCGCGATGGCCAAGCTCTCGCTCCGCAACGTGTTGACCAACTTCTATATCCGGGCTGTCACTTGGCGCCGGGGAATTCTAGTCGGCTCCGACGAACTGGGTAACGAGTATTACCGCGCCGCTAAGCCGGGCCAGTGGGGGCGCGAGCCACGCTGGGTCATCTATGCCGCTGAAGACGAGGCCTCGATGGTTCCCGCCGAATGGCACGGCTGGCTACATCACCGAGTCGCCGAACCCCCGACCGAGCGCCCGCCGGTTCATCGCCCGTGGCAGAAGCCCCATATGCCGAACGCGACCGGGACCGAAGCCGCCTATCGTCCGCCGGGCCATACGCTGGAAGGTGGGCACCGCCCACGTGCAACAGGCGACTATCTGCCCTGGACGCCGTCCTGATCGGCCGATAGCCAATTGGGCTCATCCTTTTAGATATTTGGAATCATGCAACGAAACGCCATTGAACCGATATTGGGCGCCCTTGTTTTGGTTGCGGCGGTCGCCTTCCTGGTATTCGCCTACAACAAGGCGGGCCAGCGGACATTCTCCGGATATCCTATGACTGCGCGCTTTTCATCGATCGATGGTCTCCAGACCGGGAGCGACGTAAAGATCGCTGGGGTCAAGGTCGGCCAGGTTACGGGCATCACGATCGACCCGAACACCTATCTTGCGATGGTCAAGTTGATGATATCCCCCGAGATCAAGCTGCCAGTGGATTCGGTGGCCTCGATCACAACCGAGGGGCTTCTGGGCGGCAAATATGTCGGCCTCACACCCGGTTCGTCGGACGATATGATGAAGCCCGGCGCGCTGATCAGCCATACAGAGGCGTCGGTTTCGCTCGAGAACCTGATCGGTCAGTTCATGTACAGCTCCGGCGGAAGCAGCAAGACCGGCGATACCGGCGCCGCAGCCGCTGGCGGTGCGGCGCCGAGCGGAGGGGCCACGGCACCGGCTCCCCCACCTGGACAGCCGGCGCATCCTTGATCGCATTCAGGACATTGGCCGGCGCGTTTCTGGCCCTTGGTATCGCGTTCGCGGCCTCCGCCCAGGACGAGATGCCGAGGAACGCTCCGCCTGCGCCCAAAGAGAGCGCTCCCGCCGTCGCGCCGCCGCCGGAAGAACCATCGGCTTTGCCGCCTGGGACGATGATCGACCAGCCCGTCGCCATGCTGCAGGCTTTGGACAAGATCACCGCCCGCGTTCGGCATCTGCCGATCAAGGTCGGCGAGACCGTGAAGTTCGGTACATTGTCGGTCCGGCTCGATGCCTGCCGGAAGGCGCCGCCCGAGGATTCGCCCGAGTCGGCCGCTTTTCTCAAGATCACGGACGGCAAATCCGACCCGCCGCGGACGGTTTTCAGCGGCTGGATGTTCGCGTCCAGCCCGGCTTTGTCGGCCATGGACGATCCCGTCTACGATATCTGGGTCGTCGATTGCACTAGCGAGACAGCCTCGGCGGCGCCGATTTCGCCAGCGCCGATTTCACCAGCCCTGCCACCCCCAACGACACACTGAAACACAGCATCGCGATGTAGCGCCTCGGCGAGCCGCTGGCGATACTGTTCGCGGGGAATCTCGATCGCGCCGAACTGCGCCAGGTGCTCAGTTGCGAACTGGGTGTCCAGCAGCGTAAAGCCGCCGCGAATCAACCGAGCGACCAGATGAACCAGCGCGATCTTGCTGGCGTCACGGGCGGTGCTGAACATGCTTTCGCCGAAGAACGCGCCTTTCAGCGCTACGCCGTAAAGCCCGCCAACCAACTGGCCGCCGTGCCGCACTTCGATGCTATGGGCATAACCTATCCGGTGAAGCTCCAGGCAAAGCGTGCGAATACGGTGGTTGATCCAGGTGCTTGGGCGATCCCAGCCACCGCCGGCGCAGCCGTCGATGACTGCCGCGAAATCCGTGTCCGCGGTCACGCTGAATTCCGAAGTGCGTACCGTCCGGGCCATCCGGCGTGACAGGTGGAATCCGTCGAGCGGCAATATCCCGCGCGGATCGGGATCGAACCAGGCCAAACGCTCCTCGGCCGCCGATTGTGCCATCGGAAAGATGCCGACGGCATAGGCGCGGAGCATCAGTTCGGGGGTAAGCTCGATATCGTCGTTCATACCGGCTGGCATTCACATGCGATTGGGCGCCCGTAATCCTTACGGATCGCGCGCCAGCAGCTCTTCCAGCCAGTGGATATCATAATTGCCTTCAATGAAGGCGGGCTCGCCGATGATCCGCCGGTGCAACGGCAATGTCGTATCAACGCCGTCGACCACGAATTCCTGCAGGGCGCGGTACAGCCGGGCAATGCATTCGGCGCGGTCGGCGCCATGGACGATCAGCTTGGCGATCAGGCTGTCATAATTGGACGGGATGCGATAACCGGCATAGAGGCCGCTATCGATCCGTACGCCCGGTCCGCCGGGCGCATGGAAGCTTTTCACCACCCCCGGCGATGGCATGAAGGTGACCGAGTTCTCGGCGTTGACCCGGCACTCGATCGCATGACCGGTGATGCGGACGTCTTCCTGGGTAAAGCTCAGTTTTTCCCCCGCGGCGACGCGGATCTGCTCGCGCACCAGGTCGATTCCGGTGATTTCTTCCGTCACCGTATGCTCGACCTGCAGGCGGGTATTCATCTCCATGAAGAAGAATTCGCCGTTCTCGTATAGGAACTCCATCGTGCCGGCGCCGCGATAGCCCAGCTTGCGGATCGTGTCGGCGGCCAGTACGCCGATCGCCGCGCGATGATCCGCGGGCAATACTGGGGATGGGCCTTCCTCGAGCAGTTTCTGATGGCGGCGCTGGATCGAGCAATCGCGCTCGCCCAGATGCACGGCGTTGCCGTAATTGTCGCCGAATAGCTGAATCTCGATGTGGCGGGGCTTTTCGAGATATCGCTCCATATAGACCGAGTCGTCACCAAAATTGGCGCGGGCCTCGCTCTGCGCCAGCTGCAACGCTTCACCCAGCTCGTCGGCGCTGCGCGCCACTTTCATGCCCTTGCCGCCACCGCCGGACGAGGCCTTGATCAGGACGGGATAGCCGATCTCCCGGGCGACCGCCAAAGCTTCGTCCACGCCGGCCACCGCGCCGTCCGAGCCGCGCACGACAGGCAGATTCAGGGCCGCGACGGTCTGCTTTGCTGTCACCTTATCGCCCATCACCCGCATATGCTCGGGCGAGGGGCCGATGAAGGTGATGCCGTGTTCGGCGACCACCTCGGCGAACCGCGCATTTTCCGACAGGAAGCCGACGCCCGGATGGATCGCATCTGCTCCGGTGATCGCCGCCGCCGACAGGATAGCCGGCATGTTCAAATAGCTATCGCGCGACGCGGGTGGCCCGATGCAGACGCTTTCGTCTGCGAGACGGACATGCATGGCGTCGGCGTCCGCCGTCGAATGCACCGCAACCGTCGAGATGCCCATATCGTGGCATGCGCGATGAATGCGGAGCGCGATCTCGCCGCGATTGGCGATGAGGATTTTCTGGAACAAGGCTTCTATGGGCCTATTCGACGATCATCATCGGCTCGCCGTACTCGACCGGCTGACCGTCGGAAATCAGGATCTGCGTAAGGGTGCCACTCTTCGGCGCCTTGATCGGGTTCATCACCTTCATGGCTTCGATGATCAGCAATGTATCGCCAACCCGCACCGCATCACCGACGGATACGTAGGGCGGCGCGTCGGGTTCGCCCTGAAGATAGGCTGTGCCGACCATCGGGGAGATGACCGCGCCTGGATGGCTCGCGGGTGAAATGGCGGCAATCGCCGTGGGCGCGGGGGTGCTTGCCGTTGCGACCTGAACCGGCGCCGCCGCGGCGGCCAGGGTCGCCCGTGAAACGCGCACGCGGCGGTCCCCCTCGGCCATCTCGATTTCGGACAGACCTGTTTCGGTCATCAATTCGGCGAGTTTCCGAATTGTTTCGGAGTCAATGTCGAACGGTGGCATGGGCGCTCCAGGCAATTATGCGCAATCTTAGTCGGGTCGGATGAGCTGCGCCATGGCGTCGAGAGCCAACAGATAGCCCTTCAAGCCAAAGCCGCAAATGACACCCGACGCGGCGCGGGAAATATAGGAATGATGACGGAATTCCTCCCGCCGGAAGATGTTCGACAGATGGACTTCGACCACCGGCAGTTCCGAGACGGTCAGCGCGTCCAACAGCGCGACCGAAGTATGGGTATAGCCGCCGGCATTGATGATGATGCCAGCATGCGATTTGCTCGCGTTCTGCGCCCAATCGACCAGCTCGCCTTCCGCATTGGATTGGAGAAAATCGACATCGAGTCCCAGTTCGGCCGCCTTCGTCCGGCTCGCCGCCTCGATATCGGCGAGCGTATCCCGCCCATAGATCGCGGGCTCGCGCTGACCCAGCATATTCAGGTTGGGTCCGTTGATGATCAGAATGGAAGGGCGGTCGGTCAATCAAGCAGCCTTAAATCGGTTTCGCGTCATACATGAGGCGCTGGTCGCCGGCAATTCCTCTCCGCATGCTGTGCTTTGC
>JAQGIF010000018.1 GCA_028291345.1 Rhodospirillales bacterium
TAAAGGTCCTTCACATCGCAGACCACGAGATTGCCCTCTACGAAGGGGGGCGCGCCCCATTTTGGCCGTGCCTGTCTACTGGTAAGAGCTCACGGCCACCGCAGGTATGAAAGTCTCGAGGTCCGCCCCCTTCAGGCCTTCAGACATCACCTCGCCCTTTTGTGAAGGCGCGAAGCGCGGCGGAATTGCTGATCTCACGGCCATTCGAAGGCAGGCTATCGCGGACTTCATGTCGTCCGGGTGCGACAGTGTGTTGGCGCCGATGGAGTCCCGTCAGCCGGTGTCGGCATCAGGGTCTGGTGTCGAGATCGGCGCCTTTTCTGCAAGGGTGATAGCCATTCGCAACCTCAGTAGACCAAGCTTTGCGCATGGCAACGCCGCGATGGTGGACGGCGCACACTACGAAATGATTTTCAATACTGGGCCGGGGGGACTCCCCACCCGTGGTCAAGCGGAAAATAGCAGAGAGCGGAGTTTTTGTTGTCCCGAGGGTGGTCTGCATTCTGGCACCGTTGAGAGCAGCGCGAGTATCGCGGGCGAGAGGGCATGACACGCGCGGTGCCGGGGCCGATTAAGCCCGCCCGGTTCGAGGGTGACGCCGGGCTCGCCGCCGTCAAGGACGCTTCGCACCGCTACGCGGTTGGCCTTTGGCCAATTCTTGACCGCGGCGTGTGCGCGGCGTCTTGTCGATGACCGCTGGGCCAAGCAACCGCCCGTCTGATGGCATCATCAGACCGCCTCGCCAGATCACGCAACCGAGATGCATCGTAATCCCCGCGAATCCCAACGCCGCCGCCATGGCAAACCAGACTTCTGAGAACCGACATCCTCGGCCTGAGCGCGGCTTCGGAGGGAGATAACTTCATCGGGGCAAATGGGGCGTTTGTGCTCCAATTTCTTAGCCTCGAACTGCGCTACTCCCCTGCGTCCGCCGCAAGCGTTCCGGGTGCTTCTGGGCTAAACGGGATCGCCAGAAACCCACTGAATACCGCTCATGCAGCGGAGATGCCCGTCACGGGGTGGGCTCGATCAGACGGTCGAGGGTAATAGGGAATTGGCGAATTCGGATGCCGGTCGCGTGCCAGACCGCGTTGGCGACAGCACCGGCCGTTCCAGTGATTCCGATTTCGCCGACGCCCTTGATGCCAAGCGCGTTGACGTACGAGTCATGCTCCTCGACGAGAATGGCTTCGAGCGAAGGGACGTCGGCGTTCACCGGCACATGGTACTCGCCGAGATTCGGATTCATCGGGCGACCGGAGCGTGGGTCCATGACGGCGTGCTCATGCAAGGCGAATGATATGCCCCAGATCATGCCGCCGTAATATTGGCTGCGCACCAGGCGCGGATTGATGACCCGGCCGGCCGCGAAGGCGCCGACGAGACGCGTGGCGCGGATCTGCCCCAGCTCGGGATCGATCTTGACCTCGGCGAACACGGCTCCGTGCGCATGCATGGCATAGCTCGACTGCGCGGCGGGATCGGCCGCGCTGTTGCCCCGCCCCTCAATTTCCGCCAGGCCGGCGCGCGCGAGGATTTCGGCATAGCTCTCGCTTCGGCTCTCGTCGTCGCGGCGGAACAGCCGGCCGCGACGCGCGATTACGCCGGCGTTCCCAGCGCCGAAGAGTGGCGAGCGTTCGTCGCCCGTGGCCAGATCTGCCAGCCTGGCAATCACGTCTGCGCCGGCGCTGTGGATCGCCATGCCGGCTGTTGCGGTATGGGATGAGCCGCCCGCGATCCCGGCATCGGGCAAGTCGGACGTGCCGGACCGGAACTCGACCTGGTCGAGGTCGAGCCCGAGTCCGTCGGCCGCGATTTGGGCGAGCGCGGTCGAGGCGCCTTGACCCATGTCGTGGGCCCCGGTCTCGACGATCCCGGTACCATCATTCCGGACGACCGCGCGGGCCTGACCCTGGAACATCAGCGCCGGAAAGGTCGCGGTACCCATGCCCCAACCGACGAGCAACCCGGCGTCGTCGCGCATCTGGCGCGACGCGAGCGGACGCCGCGCCCAGCCAAAGCGCTCGGCGCCCTGAGCGTAGCAGTCGCGCAAGGCCTTCGAGGAGAACGGCTTGCCGGAAATCGGTTCAACCTCGGCGTAATTCTTGAGACGGAACGCGAGGGGATCCATCCCGCAGGCCTCCGCCATCTCGTCGATCGCGCTTTCGAGCGCGATCGAGCCTGTCGCCTCTCCGGGAGCACGCATGAAGAGCGGCGTCCCCGTATCCAGCCGAACCGCTTCATGCGACGTGGAGATGGCCGGACTGGCATAGAGGGTGTGGGAAATGTCGGAGGCCGGCTCAAAGAAGTCGTCGAACGTGCTTGAAGCTGTCTTCGTGTGATGGTCGATGGCCGTAAGCGCGCCGTCGCTGTCTGAGCCCATGCGCACCGTCTGTCGCGTTGGTGCTCGGTGCCCCACCGGGCCGAACATCTGCTCCCGACGAAGCACCAGCTTCACGGGCCTGCCAACCAGTCGAGCCGCCATGATGCCGAGGACCTGCGGCCCGGATATCAGGCCCTTGGAGCCGAACCCGCCGCCCAGGAAGGGACTGCGGATATGGATGCTCTCCGGCGGGATTCCGAAGAGCCCGGCGACACGTCCCAGAGCCATGGCGAGGCCCTGGCTCGGCATGTCGATGGACAGCGAGTCGCCGTCCCATGCGGCCACGATCGCATGCGGCTCCATCGCATTGTGGTATTGGGCCGCCGTCTCGTAGGTCGCGTCGATGCGCCTGGACGCCACCGCAAGGCCCGCCTCGACATCGCCCTGGTGCGTCTCGGCCGGATTGCCGATCCCCACCCCAGGCGGAATGAAGCTCTCGCCAGCCTCGAGACCGATCCGGACCGCCTCGGTCTCGTAGCGGGGGAACAGGAGCGTGGCGCCTTCCGTCGCTGCTTCGAGGGTCTCGGCGATTACGACCGCGATCGGCTGGTTCGCGTAGCGCACATGATCGTTTTGCAGAACGTCAAGCCGAAAGATGAACGGATTCGTCTTCGCGTCCGGGTCCTCTGCCAGCAGCGGCTTGTTGGCGGGTGTCATGACCTCGACCACGCCGGGGTGCGCCTTTGCGGCCTGCAAGTCCAGGAAGGTGACACGGCCGCGTGCGATGCTGCTCACCGCCAGAACGGCATAGAGCATACCGGGCGGATGGTTGTCGGCCGCGAAGCGGGCGGCGCCGGTGACCTTCAGGACGCCGTCACGGCGCGTGAGCGGCTGCCCGATATTTGAGCCGTGCCGGAGGTGAGCCGAAGCTTGGGTAAGCACGATCTCAGGCATGGAGGAGAACTCCGGGAACGGGGGCGAAGGGGGAGGCAGGAAGTGCCGGCACGCGCTCGGGCGTTCCGGCAGCTGCCAGCACGAGAGCCCGCGTCACGATCCGTCTTGCGAGCTCGATCTTGAAGGCATTGTCACCGGACGGCTTCGCGTCCGCGAGCGCCGCCTCGGCCGCGCGGCGAAAGGCTGCTAGATCCGGACGTGCGCCCGCCAGCATCTCCTCGGCCGTGCGGGTCCGCCAGGGCTTCAGAGCGACACCACCAAGCGCGATCCTGGCTTCGAGGATCGTGGCCTCCTCGATCCGCAGGGCAGCAGCGGCAGAGACGACCGCGAAGGCATAGGAGGTGCGCTCGCGAACCTTGAGGTAGCGGGCATGGGCCGAGAAGGCAGCCGCCTCGGCTGGCAGGCGGACGGAAACGATCAGTTCGCCCGGTTCGAGCACACTTTCGCGTTCGGGTGCGTCGCCGGGCAGACGGTGGAAGCTCTCGAGCGGAACCTCACGGCGCCCAGTGGCGCCCTCGATCTCGACCACGGCGTCGAACGCCACGAGCGGGACGCAGAAATCGGACGGGTGGGTCGCGATGCAGCTCTCGCTCCAGCCGAGCACTGCATGTAACCGCGTGTCGCCGCCGCGCGCCTCGCAGCCAGCGCCCGCTTCGCGTTTGTTGCAGGCGCTCGCGACGTCATAAAAATAGGAGCATCGCGTGCGCTGCAGGAGATTCCCGCCGACCGTCGCGGCGTTACGAAGCTGCGCCGAGGCGCCGGAGAGGATCGCTTCTGCGACCGCGGGAAACCGTCGGGTAAGGTCAGAGTCGTGTGCCAGATCGGAATTGCGCACGAGCGCTCCGATCCGAACACCGCCCCCTGGGAGATGCTCAATTCGGTCGAGCCCAGGAAGGTGATTGATGTCGATGAGGCGCCTCGGGCGGGTGATGCCGCCCTTCATCAGGTCAAGAAGGTTGGTGCCGGCGGCCAGGTACGCGGAGCCGGGCTCCGAGGCGGCTGCGACGGCCTCGGAGACCGTCGCGGGCCTGAGGTAATCGAAGATGTTCATGCGACATGCTTCCGGTCGAGTTCACTAAGTTCTTTCTGTGCGTCCAGCACCGCGTCTGTGATTCCTGCATAGGCACCGCACCGGCAGAGATTTCCGCTCATGCCTTCGCGCACGCGCTCAGGATCGTCGCCGGCCTGACCTTCCTGGATCAGGCCGATTGCGCTCATAATCTGGCCTGGCGTGCAGAACCCGCACTGAAAACCGTCATGTGCGATGAAGGCGGCCTGGATGGGATGGAGCGCGTCACCTTGCGCCAAGCCCTCGATCGTGAGGACATGCGCGCCGTCGTAACTGACCGCGAGAGCAAGGCATGAATTGATCCGTCGCCCATCCACGAGGATCGTGCAGGCGCCGCACTGCCCGCGGTCGCAGCCCTTCTTGGCCCCGGTCAGGTCGAGGCGTTCGCGAAGGAGATCGAGGAGCGTGAC
>JAQGIF010000078.1 GCA_028291345.1 Rhodospirillales bacterium
TGTTGCCATCGAGGCTTGAGTTAAAGAGGCCTGATGGGTCGTCAAGTGCGGCCCCCTTGGCAAAGGTCATCTTTACGACGGTCTTGTAGGTCTCGCCGGTGCAGATCATTCCGTCGTGATACCACACCGGAACCCCTCTCCACTTCCACTCCTCGACCACCTCGGGGTCGGCCTGCTTGATCAAGGCGCGGAGTTGGGAGAGCACCTCGCCCCGCCAGTCGCTCAGCTCCCTGATCCTCTCGTCTATCATCTGAGATGGAGACTTTTCTTTTTGAGACCCGCTCTGGCTCACGTTGTTTCTTTCTTTACGGACAATGTGTTCACTCCGATCCGCCGGTGCGTCGCCCGCTGCGCCACTTTGTGGAATAGGGCAGCACGAACAAATACAGACCGGTGAGCAGGAGAAAGATCAGCGGGAGCAGCGCCAAAAGGCCCACCCAGGCGGCAGGTTGCCCCTGCCTCATGGCTGCGATGTAAATGATGACTCCCGTCGTCAAGGTAATGGATAGCCAACGGTGAATCTGCCGAACCCACTTGTTCCCATTCAATGCGAATTCCTCCCAAGACGAGACGCGGCGATAGCTTCAACTTTTTCGGCAGACTTCAGTCCTTTTGCGCCAAGACCTGCTCCAGCTTCGCAAAGAACTGCTGCCACCCGTACTTGGCGCCCTGGTAAGCCTGCTGCTGATCCGGCTGGAAGCCCGATTGCTCCATGCGCAGGTGGGTTCCCGTGCTCGAAGGGGTGAGAGTCCAAGTGACGACACTCTCGAGACCACGGGCCTCCCATGTGTAAGACAGCGTTTTGTTCGGCTCGACTGCCAGCACCTGACAGTCAACAGCGCCCCAGTCTGCGCGAAGATCGAAACGGTGGCCCACGACAGACTTGAAGTCGGTCTTCATGAGCCACTCCTCGATCAGATGTGGTTGGGTGAGCGCGCGCCAGATCTTTTCCGGCGGATAGGGTATCTCCCGTTCGACAATGACGGAGAGCGTTTCGGTGGATTTTTCGTTCATTGGTCCATCCTTTTCAGCAGGTCTTCGAGGTCGTCGAACCGGCTCTGCCAGAACCCGGTCATTTGGATCGTCCAGTCGATCAGCGGGGCCAAGGCACCGGGTTGCGCGCTATAACGCGTCTGGCGACCTTCGTGGCGGTCTAGCACCAGCCCGGCCTGCTTCAGGACGCCAAGATGCTTTGAGACGGCCGGTTGCGAGACCCCGGCCCGAACCGTCAGGGCCCCGACCGTCTGCTCTCCTTCGCGGCACAGCCGCTCGAAGATGGCTCGCCGAGTCGGATCGGCGAGCGTTTTGAAGAGCACTTCGTGAGTGTAGGGCATCGGGACGCATAACTCGTTGGCTATTGATCGGATCAATAACCAGAGAGTTATATGTGAGTCAATCGAGAACTTCGGGCGCAGCGATCGCCGTTATCTGGACTCCAGAAAGACCATTCCAAAATGAACGTATTTCACTCGCCCATACGCCCAGCACGAAAGCCTTGAAGCTGCCCACACAATCGAACGGCTGCGCCGGACTGGGGTCCTTGATCGCCCTCGCCATTTCGGCGAACCACATCCTGGGCTTTACGAGGTGGTCGCCACTTTCGAGCGCTAGAGCGGCCGCGACGGGCGCTATCTCGCCATGCCAGGGAAAATGCTGCTGGTAGAATTATCTCATGGCTTGTGGGCATCCTCCATGAGAACAGCCTCTGCTCGGGCCTTGATGATGCCATCGATGAACTCTCGATTGTCCATGCCCCACTCGCAAAGCCAAGCGATCGGTTCCCTCAGCTTGTGACCCTTATCCGTGAGCCGATATTCGGTTCTCGGCGGCACTTGCTGATAGACGGTGCGCTCCAAAAGCCCATCGCGTTCGAGTTTACGCAGAGTCTGGATCAACATCTTCTTGGAAATATCCGGAATCTGTTTCTGCAGCTCGTTGAAGCGTCGGTGTTCGCGGATCGATAGGCAGTAAAGGACGATGGTCGTCCACTTGTCCCCGATGATCGCCAGAATGCGACGTGTTGGGAGCTCGCCATCGAGACCGTCAGGCTGTGTATCGGCCGACATCAGACTATCCAGGACATACGATCTCTCCTCGGCCGTCAGAAGATGCCGCGTTCAGGCAGCCCACCGCCGCCCCAACGCCACGCCATAATCGACCAGTCCCTGGCCGAACTCGATCTGCATCTCCTCGAAGCCGCTCAGGCCGTCGTCGACGTTCCGGCCGGCACGCTTGAGCGCTCGCGCCAAAATCCTGGCGTCTCGAGCCGCCTTGGCGGCGGCGCCCGCGGTGTGCGGTCGAACGACGAATGCCGCGTCGCCCAGAAGGCACACGCGACCGAAGACCGTGCGCGTCGGCGCGACGTCGACGATTGTCTGCAGAAACGGCTCGGGCGTTGCCGCTACCAAGGCCGCCAGCATCGGATGCACTTCGCGCCGGGCGAGATCGCGGAGGTCACGGATGGCCGAAGCCGGCGTACCGCCGAACGGGAGCGAGGCATGGTGTTGGCGCCCGTCACGGTCGACCAGGAGGCGAGGTAGATCGGCCTCGCGAACACCCACGTACCAAACCCAATTCAGGCGGCGCTTCCCTGGCGCGGTGTCGGCGCCGTCGCCGGGGATGAAGTAGACCAGGATGTGCCCGGCCGAACGAGCCCCGGAGAAAGTGAATGCGTCGTCGAAGAAGCGCACGAGATCGGGCGGAGCCTCGGCCTCGTCCAGCGTGCCGCGCCAGGCGACGTATCCGGCGTAGATCGTGGTCAGCTCCGGCAGGAAGCGCCGGCGGGTAGGTGACTGCGCGCCATCGGCGGCAACCAGTACGTCCGCCTCGACAACCCCGTGCCCTTGGATATGCGCCTGCACCGGGCCCTCGCCATTGCCGAAATCCGTAAGCGTCGCGCCACGATGGTAGCGGTCTGGGGGGAAGGCGTCGGTGAGCGTGCGATAGATCGCCTCCCAAGAGGTGAAGTCCTGCGCCGCGCGTTGTACCTCGCCTTCACCGCCTTCAGGACTGAGATAGCGACGCACTGTGCAGCGCGTCGTCGGTAAGGTGCCGGCACCGTGCGTCCGTAACAGCTCGATCAACTCGCCCTGCACGACGATGCCGGCTCCGCGCGTCTCCATCGGGCCGGCGACCCGCTCATAAACCTGCACATCGAATCCAGCCCCGCGCAGGGCCAGCCCTGCGCAGAGGCCACCGATGGAACCGCCGGCAACGGCGATCCTGAGCGGCCCTTCAGCGCCTGACATAACCGGCCGCCTTTTGCAGCTCGGCTTCCATCAGGTCCGCCCGGATTGCGCCGGAAAAGAGCGGGACGCCATCGAGGAGCACGGTCGGAACACCCGACACACGAAGGTTCAGGGCGCGCTGCAGCTCCGACCGCACCTCGGCCTGGCCTTCGTCCGACGCGAGCATGGCCAGAATCCTGGCGCGGTCCAGCCCGGCCGATGCGCCGATTTCAGCCAGGACGGCGGGGTCGCCAATATCGCCCCCTTCGTTGAAGTAGGCGGCGAACAGTCCCTCGACGACGACGTTCTGCTGGCCTTGCTGACCGGCCAGCCAGATCAGGCGATGGGCGTCGACGGTGTTCGGGGTGCGCTCCATCTTGTCATGGTTGAATACGAGTCCATCCGACCGTCCTGCCGCGGCGACCTGCGCGTCGAGCGCCTGCGAGCGCTGCCAAGACCCGAACTTAGCCGAGCGGTAGGCCCGCCGGTCCACGCCGGTCTTAGGCATCTCGGGGTTGAGCTCGAAGGGGCGCCAAGTGACGGACCCCGCGACATCCGGCGCGAGTGCCGCGATCGCGCGCTCCAGGCGCCGCTTGGCAATCCAGCACCAGGGACAGATGGCGTCTGAAATCACCTCGATGACGAGGGTCGCTTTGGCGTCGGAGGCCAGCCCGAAGTGATCCGATGTGGCGGGGGTGCACCCGTCGATGCCGCAAACTGCACTTTCCGAGACCTCGCTCATGTCACGCTCTATTCGTCCGTGTGAAGTTCTGGCTTGAACATGCGGAGCCGGTCTTCCTAGGGCAAGTAGTCACCTTCTGGTGACCATGCGCCTTTGCCTGATCGATGGCCGTCCCGCTTGCCACCACGCATAGAAATGAGGTTTGCTGACATGGAAGCGTCCGCTTTTCGGATCTGATGAGGTCTGCAGCAATGACCGGCATGGGCGCTGGTCCGCCGTACGCGATATTCGCGCTCAGACCGTTGGTAACCGCTCTCGCCCGTGAGCGGATGTTCCTCTAGGTCGAGTTGCCTTCACTTACAGCCATAAACCCCAGGTAACGGGCTCCATGGATCAAACATCGCGCAAAATCACGGTACCAGTTCTGGGGTCGACCAGAGTCACGTTTTCGGCCGCTTGGATGCGCCAGGTTCCGTCGCGGCGTGTCAGGACTGCGAGTAGCAACGTATCGACCTTATGCGGCCCAGCCGGGTGCGCGGCTCCTGCCGTCAAGCGTGACCAGAAATGAAGTATGGCGACATCTTCCGAGATGGCGTCGACATCAGGCTTATCGATCGTGAGCGTCGAGTCTTTGTAAACGGTCTCGTGGATCGCGCGGTGACCAGAAACGATCGCCTCGACACCACGCCAGTA
>JAQGIF010000085.1 GCA_028291345.1 Rhodospirillales bacterium
GGAGCAAAAGCCATACCCGGCAGTGGCGCAGCAGGGTCAAGACAGCCCTAATTTCAAGGCTGTGGCTTCGTCGGGCCGCGATCATAGAATGCTTTGGGGTTTTCCCTGCATCTATTTCATAGCGCAGGTTTGAGCAGCTGATGAGTTGTCTTGATCGCCTAATATCCTGCCTAGTATTTCACGAAAATGACAAATCGTAATATATCCGTTGAAATATATGCACTGGTCTTAGTTATGGTCTTCCGTGGACCGTTATCCGACTGCGCTTACCAATAACGCGACGACCGTGCGGAGCGGCGCGGCGAATTCGTCATCGCCGGCGATTTCGGCGGCTGAAAGCGTCTTACCCAACAGCGGCAAGGTGATGCAGGCCTCCTCGACGACCCGGGCGGACATTGTCGTCAGCACCAGCTTCAACTGCCCAGGAGCATATTCCGCGCGCTGCGACGTGGTGATGAGCGCCACGGGCTTATCCGGAAATTCCAACGCGCCCACCAGCCAGTCGAGCATGTTCTTCAGCGCTCCAGCCATACCCCGCGCATATTCCGGCGAGGAGATGACGATCGCGTCGGCACGGCCGATCAGCGAACGCAGGCGCGTCACCGGTTCCGGCAACGCGCCGCGCTCAAGGTCGGGATTGAAGGCGGGCAGGGTATCGAGTTCGGTGTAGCGCCGGACGGTAACGTCGATCGGGGCGAGCAGGGAGAGGGCCTCAAGCGCGGCTGTATTCGACGAGCCGGCGCGCATGCTGCCTGAGATGGTGAGCAATAGAGGCAAGGCTTTTCACTTTGTTGGAACCAGCATCTATCGCAAGTGGAGCGTGCCGGTCGCAGCGACCGACTTCCGACTCGGCGGCGTGAGCGAGGGTCAACTGTGACCCGAAGCTCATTTAGGCGATCCGCAGAACATCAAGAACGAATTCATCGCCTATATCCTGGATCGGCTTCTCGTCTTCGGCAATGTCCAGGCGCCCAACATGCTGGAGGACGATTATGGCAAAACGGATAAGACCATCGAATTCTAAACGATGGGGCTGGGCGAAACGGGCGTAACGGTGTCGCGCGTCCGCTGCGGCGCGGGACAGAATTCGAGCAGATTTATGCATTCTTTTCCGCCGGCGACGCCGGAGATGCTGCTGATCCTCAAGCAGGCGAAGGAAACGCCGCCGAAGTGACCGGTGGGGTTAACTCCGAACACCACGCCGGCCCAGGACATAGCCGCCCGCTACCGCCAGGCCGAGGGCAATCACCAACAGGAGTATTTCGGTCACGCCCCACATGGGCCTGGCCTGGGAATTCGAAATTGGCGCCATGGCCGGCATTCCCTGGGGTGCGGGCTGAGTCTCCGGCGCCAAAGCCGTTTCGGACGCCGGATTGGTCAAGGCCGGCCCGCTCGGCGCCGCTGCTATCGAGGGCGGCTGTACGTCGCCGGGGTGCCCGCCATTCGGCCCGATCAACTGCTCCGCCCGCATATAATAGGAACCGGGCTGTCCCGCATCGCCCGCATATTCCATCAGCACGACGTCTTCGTCGCGCGATATGAACCGCCACGGGCTTTTCGGCGTGATCGAAACGCAGCGCCCCCGGCTGAATGTGGATTTGATCGTGGTGGGGCTCGGCCTGTCCGGATTGGTCAGGACGCGCGTGGCATAGGGATCGGCGCAGCCATAGGTCGTATCCTGAACGTGGTACAGCGTCGTGGCGTCGTTCGCGCGAGCGGTCGCGGCCGTCAGTGCGACGCTTGGCATGAGCGCAATGCTGGCGAGCATGGAAGTTGTGGCAAGAATACGCATCGCAAAGCCCTTTATTCGGTCTCTTATAGCTGGACACTATAACATGGCTGCTCCGGCGCAGCGTGTGATCAATGTGGACATGGGTTCAAGAGTTCCACGAGCTTGCCAAGCAAATCAAGCGCGCGGCGATCTGCCGTCAGAGTTGCTGCGAATATGACAGGGCGATAAACCGGAGATTCGGCACTGATGAGGGTTTCATGGGGCTTGTGATCGATTGCGCATTCGATGGCGGGAACATCGAACTGGCCGAGTTGACCGCCGGTGGCGCCGACCTGACGATCCGCAAGGATTCAAATGGAAGCTGGTTCCAATGGTTTTATTTCCGGGTGCGAGGTGGGGCTGGGCGGGACCTGACCCTGCGGATCGTCAATGCCGGGCAGTCGGCCTATCACGAGGGCTGGCGCGGTTACCGCGCCTGTGTCAGCGCCGATCGCGAAACTTGGCGGCGCACGGATACTGCCTATGCCGACGGCATACTGGAAATCCGTCACCACCCGGAAACCGACGAGGTTTGGTTCGCCTTCTTCGCGCCTTATGATCTTTCCCGGCATATGCGGTTGGTGGAGCGCGCCGGAGGGAACCGGGCTGTCGCCGTTCGCACGATCGGGCGGTCGGTCGATGGGCGCGACATCGCATCGCTCAGTCTGGGCGATGGCCCGCTCCAGGTATGGCTGATCGGCCGTCAGCATTCGGGCGAGACGATGGCCAGTTGGTGGATGGAGGGCGCGCTGGAGCGCTTGCTCGATGAGGGGGATCCGGTCGCCGCGCGCCTACGCAAGATCGCGCGCATCCATCTGGTGCCGATCGTCAATGTCGATGGCGCGGCACGTGGCAATCTGCGCGGCAATGCTGTCGGGATCGACCTCAACCGGCAATGGCATGCGCCCGACCTTGCGAACGCACCTGAAGTCGCCGCGGTACTGGCTGCGATGGATGATACCGGCGTCGATCTTTGCCTCGACGTCCATGGCGACGAGACCATTCCGCATGTCTTCGTCGATGGCTGCGATGCCGACCCGCTGGCGACCCCGGCGCAGATAGCAGGTGTCGAGAGTTTTAAAACAGCCCTGATGAAAGCCAACTCGGCATTCCAGGTCGCGGTCGGTTATCCCGTAACTTATGGCGGTGACGCAGCGCCCGGTATGTGCAATCGCGCGGTGGCTCGCCGTTTCGGCGGCATCGGTATGACTTTGGAAATGCCGTTCAAGAACAGTGAGGAGGCGCCTGATCCTATCGAAGGGTGGTCACCCAAGGCATCGGCGCGCATGGGGCGGGACTGCCTTGATGCGGTGCTGGCGGTATTGGAGGGCTAGAGTGATGCGTGATCTCCGGAAGTTCCTACGGCAAAGTCCCGGCCGGGGATGTCCGCATCGGCAAAGCGGACCATCTGCCGATTGGTTTCGTCCCACAGGGTCAGCCGGATGGCTTTGAAACCGTCGCCCAAATTCAGCGCCTTGACCGCGTGAAGCGCCGGGATGGAATTGTGGCATGCCTCGAGGCGATAATTAGGCACCCGGGGGCTTAGATGATGGACATGGTGGAAACCGATATTGCCGGTGAACCATTGCAGCAGGCGAGGCAGCTTGAAATAGGAAGAACCCTGGAGCGAAGCCTCCGTGACATTCCACTCGCTTTGACGCACCCACACCGTGTGGTCGAAACGGTGCTGTAGTGAAAAGAGCGCTACCCCCATCATCGAGGTCAACGCAATGACGGGAACCTGGACCAGGAGAACCTGCCAGAAGCCGAGCAGCATCATCAGGACCGCCAGCACAGTCACCACGGCTACGTTGGTCAAATAGACGGAGCGCCGTTCACGGGTCCATTTCTTCGGCGTTTCGAAGGGGATGCGATAGAGAAACAGGAAGACCAGTGGCGGAATGAGCACATGGGCCAGGATCGGGTGGCGCACCGCGCGGTACATGAAGCGGTTCCAACCGGACAGAGCTTGGTATTCGGTCACCGTCAGGCAGGTCGCGTAGAGGTCCAGTCCCAGTTCCCTGCGATCCAGATTGTTCCAGTGACCATGATGGACGTTATGATGGCGGCGCCAATGCGCGTAGGGCGTGAGGGTGAGAAGGCTGCAAAAGCTGCCGACAAGATCGTTGATCTTGCGGGAACGGAATAACGAGCCATGACCGCAATCATGCTGGACGATGAAGACCCGGACGAGCAGACCCGCTGTCGGGATCGCGAACGCCAGGGTTAGCAGGTACGAGACGTGGAGAGACCAGTACATGGCTGCGCAGGCCGCCAGGAATAGTCCTATCGACGTTATTAGCTGGAAGGCACTTTTAAGCGTGCTGGGCGTTTCGTATTCGGTGACGAGCGACCTGAGCCCGGGCTCAGCAACGGCTCGGGATAGCGGCTCAACGGTGGGATCAAACATAGGTCGGCTACCTCGGAAGCGCGGGGGAGCTTCCCTATTAGCCGTCAACAGAGTCTCGCGGCGTAATGGATTTGTCTTATGCGAATCGGCCGCCACCGTGACCGGCGGCGGCCATTATCGATAGTTACGCGCTCTTCAGATCGACGGCGGACATCTTTCCGTCGCGGCCTGATTCGATCGTGTAGCCGACCTTCTGGCCCTCATTGAGAGAGCCGAGGTTCGAGCGCTCGACGGCGGAGATGTGTACGAACACATCCTTGGTGCCGTCATCGGGCTGAATGAAGCCGAAGCCCTTGGTCGGGTTGAACCATTTCACAGTACCTGAAGCCATAGTCGTTCTCCTGATAGAGAGTGGCAGCCAGCCGATTGGTTGGCTGAATCAAATTTCATTCGGGAGAACCGGGGCAGTCGGGCTTTAGCAGCGGCGAATACGGGAGAACCCTAACGGAAAGTGACGCCCCCCTAATATGGCTGTCTATCGCGACATTTCCAAGTGCCGTGGTTTTTTTTGCGCCGACCTAACTTTCTATTGAGAATGACCGGTGCTCAAACGCTGGATGAATGAGAGATGATTCACTGCGCGAACGAATTGACTAGATAGACTGTTCGCGCTCTAGTGAGGTCCAGATAATTTAAGATCGCGCCGGCGCGCGCTGGGAGGAATTGATGGAAAAGTCCGAACGCATTGCGATTGCCAAGCATATTCTGGATCTGATCGCCAACGATACGCCGTTCATGGGCGACGAATCGTGGGAGGCGGATATCGGCCGCTTCATTGACAAGGACCGGTTCGAGCTGGAAAAGCAGAAGCTGTTCCTCGAACGGCCGCAGCTGATCGCACTCAGCGCGGATATCCCCAATACGGGCGATTATTACTCCACCGATATCGCCGGCAAGCCGATCCTGATCGTGCGCGGCAAGGACGGGATGGCCAAGGCCTTCCTCAATGCCTGCCGCCATCGCGGCGTCAAGCTGGCCGAGGGCTGCGGCCACGGCGCCGGTTTCACCTGCCCCTATCACGGCTGGACGTACAACAATGACGTCGAACTGATCTCCGTTCCGAGCCGCCAGTCGTTCGAGCCGGCGCAGCTGCGCGGCCTGATCGCGCTGCCGACCGCGGAGGATATCGGCGTCATCGTCGTCCATCCCGACCCCGAGGGTCAGCTCGATTTCGACGAGTTTCTGGGCA
>JAQGIF010000094.1 GCA_028291345.1 Rhodospirillales bacterium
GGCTCATCCTGCACGGGCGCTATGTCTGCAAGGCTCGTAAGCCGAATTGCCCTTCCTGCCTGATCCGCGATCTGTGTGCGTTCAACGATAAAACCAAGGGGATCGGCGACGTGCTCGCCGCGGACGAAGCTGCAGCGAGCGCGAAAGCCTGATCAGAACGCTCCGGATTAGGAGCCGTTGGCGGCGGAGGACGGCTGATCCAGTAATGGGGCTTCGGCCATCGGCTTGGCCTTCGGCTCCGTTTTGGCTTTGGCGTGGCCGCGGACTTCGCCGTCGAGCGTGCCGCCGGCATCGACCGCCAGCTCGCCGTATTGAATCTTGCCTTCGATCTTGCCGGTCGCGCGAACCCACAGCCGGCCCTGGACGGTGATCGCGCCTTCGAACCGGCCGGCGATCTCCGCTTCGGTGATTTCGACAGTGCCACGGAACAGCCCGGCCTCAGCCACTTCAAGCCGGTGGCAGTCCTTGACGCTGGCCTCGACCGTGCCTTCGACGATAAGATGATCGCAGGCGGCGATTTCGCCTGACAGGGTAATCTCGCGTCCGACGATCAGCTTGCGGACCTCACGGACCGGTTCCTGCCGGATCGGTTCGGCCGGGCGGCGCGGCGGCTGGGCCGCGGCCGGCGCGGCGGATACAGGTGCGGACGCAAGCGGAGCGGGGCGGGACGGCAGCGCAGAGTCGCTGTCGCTCGTCGGCACGGGGCGCGGCGGAGCGGGCGGGGTGGCGCGCTGCGCCGATGGCTGAAAGCCCGTCGAAGCCGTCGCTGGCGCGGAGGACTCACCGGAACCGGAGGGGGGCTTGCGTCCAAACATTGGCATAGTTCCTTTAGGGGCGGTGGCTGGAGCTGACGGGGGTAACACCGAAACGCGTACCGTCGCAAGCTTCTTTAAATTCCCGGATATCCTGGAAAATATGAAGCATGAAGGCAGTCGCGACCACCGGCGTCAGCAGATTGGCGAGCGGTACGAACGAGAAGCCGGCGATCAGGACGCCGCAACCCAGTAGCTTGAATCGATGGGTCCGCCACAACAGCCGCATCGTCTTGCGATCGACCCGGCGCAACGCCACGAGTTCGAAATATTCGCGGCCGAGCAGGTATCCGTTCAACCCCAGGAAGATCGCGATGTTGGCCCCCCAGATCAGATAGAGCGGCAGCGCCAACAGGTTGAGGCCGACGACAGCCAGTAGGAAAGAGAGCAGGCTTGCGAGTTGCTCTGTGATCATTTGGTGTCTGGCGGGGGGAAGCCCGGGATAATAGCGCCGCTCGACCGCGCAGGCCACGCGCTCAACGAACAGGCTGCCGATCACCGCCGCGATCGCGCCGAACAGAGCGACCGTAGCGAAGACCGTCCCGACACCGATCGCAATGCGGGCCAGCCAATCCAGCCAGCCCGTCGTGAAGAGCGTGACATGGGCGAGCAGTGCGCCGACGCCGGTCCAGGCCGCGAGAAGGAACATGCCGGCGCCGCTGACGCTCAGGATCAGAACGCCGACTATCGCCGGATCCGTCAGCTGCGCGATTGCCCGGCTCAGCGCCTTCAGCATATTAGCTCCCCAGTGTGAATGGAGAGCTTATGTGACGCGAAAATTCTTGAACTGCCAAGGATCGTCCGCGTCGATATCCTCCGCGAAAAGCGGGCTGCGCGCCTCGAGCGGCGTCCAGTCGCTATAGACGCCGACGACCGGTCCCAGATAGGGCATCTGGATGTCGAGCACTTCGCGAAAATCCAGGTCGTCCGCTTCGATGATGCCCATGTCCGGATGCCGCAGTGCCCAAACCATGCCGGCGAGCACCGCCGAAGTGACCTGAAGGCTGGTCGCGCTGTTATGCGGCACGTTACGCCGCGCCTCGCCGATCGACAGTTGCGAGCCGAACCAATAGGCCCCGCGCGCATGTCCCATCAGCAGCACGCCCAGCTCGTCGATGCCTTCGACGATGTCTTCCATCAGCAGGCGCTGCTCCGGCTGCTGGTTCCAGTTGCGGCCGGCCAACTCATGCACCGACAGGACGGCATCGTCGCAGGGGTGATAGGAATAATGTACGGTCGGGCGATATTCGGGATGGTCGCCCTCGCCCACCGTCAGATGCGCTGCGATCGAGATCGCCTCGCTGTGGGTGATCAGGAAGCCGTGGAACGGGCCGGATTTTGGCGTCCAGGTGCGCACCCGGGTGGACGCGCCCGGACGATCCAGGAAGATTGCCGCCTTCGAGCCATGCTCCTGGCGATTGCCGTCCGGCGGTAGCGTCTTCTCGTGACTGCCCCAGCCCAACTCCGCCGGTTGGCAGCCCTCACCTACGAAACCGTCGATCGACCAGGTATTGACAAATTCGCCGGCTTTCTTGCGCAGGTTGGACTTCTGCGAATCGCGCTCGGCGATATGGATCACTTTGATGCCCAGCGTCTGGGCCAGCTTTGCCCAGCCGGCGCGATCGGTCGGCGTTTCGGTCTCCACACCGGTATCGCCGGCTATGTCCAGCAATGCCTGCTTGACGAAGTGCGAGACCATGCCGGGATTGGCGCCATGGGTCAGGATGGCGGTGGGCCCGACCGGGAAACGGGCCTTCAGCTCCAGGGCTGCTTCGCGCAGGGCATAATTGGTTCGATTGGCCGCCGGCACCTTTGGGTTGGTATAGCCGCCCGCCCAGGGCTCGATGCAGGTATCGAGATAGAGCGCGCCTTTCAATTGGGCGAATTCAATCAGCGCGAGCGACGAGACCTCGATCGACAGGTTGAGGATGAAGTCACCGGCCCGGATGATCGGATCGAGGATGCGGCGGTAATTCGTTTCGGTCAGCGGTTCGACCACGAAGCGGATGCCGTAATCGGCGGCTTCCTCGCCGCCCCAATCCTCGGCTGTCACGATGGTGATGCGCGACGGCTTGATATCGATATGGCGCAGGATCAGCGGCAGTACGCCCTGGCCGATCGTACCAAATCCGATGATGACCAGGCGCCCTTCGAACTTCGCGTGAATCTTAGTTTCGACCAACAGCGTTCTCCTGCCGTAATAGGCGGTGCGCCCGGCGCCGCTTCAAGGCCGGCGCCGAGCGATATGCAATGGGGAGACGCGGAATATAGGTATGGGCAGCGTATGTCTATACGCGCTCGACCATCAGCTTCTTGATCTCCGCGATCGCCTTGGCGGGATTAAGACCTTTGGGGCAGGTCTTCGTGCAATTCATGATCGTGTGGCAGCGATAAAGGCGGAACGGATCCTCTAGCGCATCCAACCTTTCGCCCGCCGCCTCATCGCGGCTGTCGGCGATCCAGCGATAGGCCTGCAGCAAGATCGCCGGTCCCAGATAGCGTTCGCCGTTCCACCAATAGCTGGGGCAGCTGGTGGTGCAGCAGAAGCAGAGGATGCACTCGTAAAGGCCGTCCAGCTTCTCGCGCTCCGCTGGGCTTTGCAGCCGCTCGCGCGATGGTGGCGCGCTCTCGGTCTGCATCCACGGCTCGATCGAGGCATATTGGGCGTAGACATGGGTCAAGTCGGGAACCAAGTCCTTGACCACCGGCATGTGCGGCAGCGGATAGATTTTGACGTCGCCTTTCACGTCCTCGATCGGCTTGGTGCAGGCGAGCGTGTTGGTGCCGTCGATATTCATCGCGCAGCTGCCACAGATGCCTTCGCGGCACGACCGGCGGAAGGTCAGCGTCGAATCGATGTCGTTTTTGATATGGATCAGAGCGTCCAGCACCATTGGCCCGCAATTACTCAGATCGATCGGATATTCGTCCAGCGCCGGATTGGCGTCGTCGTCCGGCGTCCAGCGATAGATTCTGAACGTCTTGGGCTTCTTCGCGGTAGTCGCCGCCGGGTGCTTCTTACCGGCTTTGACCTTCGAATTGGCGGGTAGCGTGAATTCGGCCATGGGCTCGGCTGTCCTCTAATAGACCCGCTTTTTGGGCGGGAAAGTCTCAACGTCTCTGCTCATGGTGTAGAGATGAACCGGACGGTCGCCCAATGTCGGCTCACCGTTCTCGTCCACCCACACCGTCGAATGCTTCATCCAGTTCGTGTCGTCGCGATCGGGGAAATCTTCACGGGCATGTGCACCACGGCTTTCCTGGCGTGCGACGGCCGGCGCCAGAGTGGCGACCGCCTGCGACATCAGATTGTCCAGTTCCATCGCCTCGACCAGATCGGAATTCCAGACAAGTGAGCGGTCGCTGACGGCGATCTCAGGCCGCTTCGCCCAGACCTGCTGCATCGCGTCATAGCCTTCCTGCAGCACTTCGCCGGTGCGGAACACCGCGCAGTTATTCTGCATGATCCGCTGCATTTCGAGCCGCAGATGCGCGGCGCGCAACGAGCCCTTTGCGTTGCGGTAGTGATCCAGCCTGGTCAGTGCTTTGTCCGTGACGTGCTGCGGCAGGGTCTTGTGGGCCGCACCCTTGGTGATCGTCGCCGCGGCGCGATGCCCGGCGGCGCGGCCGAACACGACGAGGTCAAGCAGCGAATTGGAGCCGAGGCGATTGGCGCCGTGAACCGACACGCAGGCCGCTTCGCCGATCGCCTGCAGGCCGGGAACGATCCGGTCGGTATCCTCAGGCGTCGGGCTCAGCACCTCGGTGTGATAATTGGTCGGGATGCCGCCCATGTTGTAGTGGACAGTCGGCAGGACCGGGATCGGCTCGCGGGTCACGTCGACGCCGGCGAAGATCTTCGCCGTTTCGGCGATCCCGGGCAGGCGCTCATGGATGATCGTCGGGTCCAAATGCTCGAGATGCAGATGGATGTGATCCTTGAGCGGACCTACGCCGCGACCCTCCCGGATCTCGATGGTCATCGACCGGCTGACGACGTCGCGGCTGGCGAGGTCCTTGGCCGACGGAGCATAACGCTCCATGAATCGTTCGCCCTCGGAGTTGGTCAGGTATCCGCCTTCACCGCGCACGCCTTCGGTGATCAGGCAGCCCGAGCCATAGATTCCGGTCGGATGGAACTGCACGAACTCCATGTCTTGGAGCGGCAGGCCCGCGCGCAGAATCATGGCATTGCCGTCGCCGGTGCAGGTATGGGCCGAGGTGCAGGAGAAATAGGCCCGGCCGTAACCGCCGGTCGCCAGAACGGTCGAATGGGCACGGAAGCGGTGGATCGTGCCGTCGTCGAGGTTCCAGGCCAATATGCCACGACAGGCCCCATCATCGGGGTCCATCAGCAGGTCCAGCGCGATATATTCGACGAAGAATTCGGCGTGATGCTTCAGCGCTTGTTGATACAGCGTATGCAGCATCGCATGCCCGGTACGGTCGGCGGCGGCGCAGGTCCGCTGAGCCTGGCCTTCGCCGAAGCGGGTGGTCATGCCGCCGAAGGCACGCTGATAGATCTTGCCGTCCTCGGTGCGCGAGAAGGGCAGGCCGTAATGTTCGAGCTCGATAATCGCGGGCACTGCCTCGCGGACCATATATTCGATCGCGTCCTGGTCGCCCAGCCAGTCCGACCCCTTGACGGTGTCGTACATGTGCCAGCGCCAATCGTCCTCCCCCATATTGCCGAGCGAGGCTGAGACGCCGCCCTGGGCCGCGACCGTGTGGCTGCGTGTCGGGAAGACCTTGGTGATGACGGCGGTTTTCAGCCCGGCTTCCACCATGCCGACGGCCGCGCGCAAGCCGGCGCCGCCGGCGCCGACAATGACGACGTCATATTCATGTTCGATGATCGGATAAGCGGACATACGATCAACCCCCGACGGCGACATGTAAGACGGTGAACAAAGCCGCCGCGGCAGTCAGCACGATCAAGCCTTTGATGAGCAGCAGCGACGTCAGCTTGACGCCCTCGCGATGGACATAATCTTCGATCACAACCTGCAGGCCGAGCGACAGGTGATAGAACATGGCGACGATGAAGAGAGACATCAGGATCGCGGAGGCCGGTTTGGACAACCAGGTCAGCACGATCGCCTGATCGGCGCCGGTCAGGTGGACGACCGAATAGACGAACCAGAGGGTCAGCGGGACAAGGGCGACGGCGCTGACACGCTGCGCCCACCAATGCTGCATGCCATGTTTGGCCGAGCCGAGGCCGCGGGCGCGACCCAGCGGGCCGACCAGCCTTTTTTGCGGATGATGCGATGCCATGATTTTCTGAGGTCCTTAACGAAACCAGTAACCGGCCAGCCAGGCGGCGACGGTCAGAACGACTGACAGGACGATCACGGTCCATCCGCCGCGATAGACGCTCGGCAGTTCGAGCCCGTGCCCGGTGTCCCAGACGAGATGCCGAACGCCGTTCAGGAGGTGATAAAACAATGACCAGGTCCAGCCCAGCAGCAGCAGGCGGCCGAAGATGGAGCCCAGGAAAGCCTGAACCTCGGCGAAATCCGCCGGCTCGCCCAATAAGGCCAAAAGCCACCAGGTCAGCAGCAGAGCGCCAAACCCCAGCGCGATTCCGCTCAACCGATGGAGGATCGACATGGTCGACGTGATTTGCCAGCGATAGGTGCCGGTGGGCGGGAAAAGAAAGGGAGAGATTGGTCGTGTGCGTGGGGGCGGCGCGGCTTCGGCCATACGCGATTCCGTTCGGCTGGAGTACCGGGTTTGGGAGCCCCGGCACGTATTTAAGACAGAGTGTGCGCTGCTTATAGGATTAAGCAGCCAGCCACGTCCAGCCATGGCAGTGCGTAAAGTTTCCGCATCGATCAACCCGTGACCATGATGGTTGATTGTGGTGGAAATTGAGACATGACGGCGGCCCGCCCCGCCACCACTTTCGAAGCTGAAGCAGCCACGGTGGACCCGAGCCCGACGCCCCGCTATTGTTGTCGACCGCGCCCGTGAGGCGCGCGGACCAATATGCGGCGCTGCTGATTGTCGCGATTTCGCTGCTCGGCCTGGTATTGGTGCTGCCCGATGCCGACCGGCCGTCGCCGCGATTGGTCGCACTCATTCCGGCTGACGATACCGCTCTCGCGCTGACCTATCTGATTACGGCCACACTGCTGATTGGGCAGTATCGTCTCTGCGCGCGCCATCGGCGCTGGTGCTGAGCTGCGGGTACTTTTTGCCTGCTTCATTGTCATTTGCCATCTGTTGAGCGATGCTCAATCCTTGAGTAGGCAACACCCGCGTGCCGCGAATGAGCTGACGACCGAATGGCTGTTTGTCCTGTGGCACAGCGTGTTTCCGATATCCGTGATGCTGTATGCGCTGCTCTCGCGGTCGACACATGATGCGGCGGTGCAGCCGAATCGGCTGCTCCCCATGATCGCGCGAGACATCCGGCCAGGTCTCAATATTCTTCTGAGCTCGGGTACGCCGCCGGCGCATTAGCGGACGTCGGCCTGCTACGCTCGGCGTGCAGGTTATCGCCAAACCTTATCGGTCGGAGGATTTGGCGCAAAAGCTCCGGCAGGTTATCGATGGGGAGCCT
>JAQGIF010000110.1 GCA_028291345.1 Rhodospirillales bacterium
AAAAACCAGGGAAGAATGGCCATGATCGACGAGCGATGGGGTAAAGTCGATTGCCAATAGCAACAAAATGAGATGGAATAGAGCGTACCGCCTTATATGAGAAAGATTAATCGCCTTCTCTGGCGGGTAGCGATTCAGGGGTACTCCTTTTTGGCGGTTGCGTATTTCGGAGATTGTTGTTCTTACACGATGATAGGTACCGAGCGAGCATTCGGGTGAGGTCTATGAGTAAGGTGAAGTTGCTGATTTCCGATCAGAACCAGCTGGTGCGAGAAGGAATCGCAAGGATACTGACCAGCAGCAAAATGGAAATTGTTGGAGAGATGCGCTCGCTGGTGGAGGTTCTCGAGGCCTTGCGCGCCGGATCTGTCGACGCCAATCTGATGCTTGCCGATCCTTCAACCGATAGCGACCGGCAATTCGAGGCGATGACGCAAATTCGACAAGAATTTCCCGCCTTGCGCATCGTCATCCTAACCAGTCAGTTCGCGGCTTCGTGGCTGGACAGGGCGCTTGGGGCTGGCGCCAGTGGTTTCTTGCCCAAGGACATGTCTGGAGATGCGCTGCGCTTTTCGTTGGAACTCGTATTGTTGGGAGAGCAAATTTTTCCGACCATCCGTTCGGTGCTTGAAGCAGACTCCACGAGGGGTGCGCCGATTCCCACCGGTCCGCCTGCCCGTGCCCCGGAATCGATACCTCTTTCGCGGCGGGAGAGCCAGATTCTCCAATGCCTCGTGGACGGTCTGCCTAATAAGACCATAGCCCGCAATCTCGATATGGCGGAGGCGACTGTGAAGGTCCATCTGAAGTCGATCTTGCGCAAGCTGAACGTACAGAACCGGACCCAAGCCGCGATTTGGGGAATGAATCACCCTCTGCAAATACGTGACGATTCCGGATCCGGGTCCGAAACGACAGCTTCTCATGAAAAGGTAAGACATGGTTGACGTGCAGCCCAAAGTCCTCGACGCTCGCCGTATTCTGGTGGTCGAGGACGATTACACAATCGCCAGTAATCTTGCCAAATCGCTTGAAAATCTCGGCGCTGTCGTGGTCGGGCCGGCCGGTTCGGTGGCCAATGCGATGCTGTTGATCGAGGGCGGAGCGAAACTCGACGCCGCCGTCCTCGACATCCATCTTGGCGCGGAGAAGGTCTATCCGGTCGCCGAAGCACTGCTGACGCGTGGTGTCCCATTCGTGTTCACCACCGGGTATTCCCATGCGTCGATTCCCAATGCATTCGCAAAGCAGGATCTCTGCGAGAAACCGGTCGATACGCGCGCCCTGGCCCGGCTGCTATCGGCACGCCTGGCCAACTGACAGCTCGAGTCAGAAGCACGAATTCACCCGATCGGGGATCAGACGGATTAGTCGAAAGGGTGTGCAGCCCGGTGTCAGGGTTGTCGCCATCCAGCACCCTTTCCGGCCTGAAGGAAACAGCATGGACGGCATTCTCAACTCGACCTGGCCGTTCGATCGGCTACCGGTTCCAATGTTCCAAACCGATGTCGGCGGCCTTATACGGCACGTCAATCAGCATTGGCTGAACTTGCTCGGCCTGGATGCCGATGCCGTGGAGGGGCGGCCGCTTGTCGGTTTCATGACCGCGCGCGCGCGCGACCAGCATCTGCGAACGCTTCAGGCCGCGCGCGGCGAGGTGTGCGATCTCGAAAGCCAATTCCTGACCGGCGCCGGCAAGATGATCGACGTACTCCTTTCCTATTCGTTCGATCGCGATGAGGCCGGTGCACAAGCCGGTATCGTGGGCGTGGCGATCGATCTGAGTATCCGTCGCGCCGCGCAGCGGGCGGCAGCTTCGAATTCCGCACTGCTGGAATCGGTCGTTACCCACGCCAACGACGCGATCCTGATTACCGACGCGGAGCCCATCGGCGCGCCGCACGGCCCCCGCGTCCTTTACGTCAACCCGGCCTTCAGTATCATGACAGGCTATTCAGCCAGCGATATTTGCGGCAAAACTCCGCGTATATTGCAGGGTCCAAAGACGAATGGCCAAGAGCTGGACCGGCTGCGCAGTGCGCTAGGGACATGGAAGCCGGTCCGCGTGGAACTCGTCAACTATGCCAAGGACGGCGCGGAATTGAATGTCGAGATGGACATTTCACCGGTGGCGAATGCGAAAGGAGACTTCACGCATTGGGTGGCGATCCAGCGGAATATTACCAACCGCCGTGAACAGGAGGAGCAGCGCCTGCGCACGATTGTCGAGGGGATACCACAATTGATGTGGCGCTCACGCGATAATGGGAATTGGACCTGGACGAATCCACAATGGTGTAGTTTTACCGGCCAAGCATTGGAAGAAAGCCTGGGGCGCGGCTGGCTCGATGCTATCAATCCCGAGGACCGCGCGGGGACAATCAAGGCTTGGCGAGTCGGGTGGCCGAACGGATTGATCGATTTCGACTTCCGGGTGCGGCGTGCCTCGGACGGCGCCTATCTTTGGCATAGAAATCGGGCGACGCCGATCTACGATGAAAATGGCCGGATCGTCGAATGGATCGGCACATCCACCGACATCCAGGACCTCAAGGAAATGCAGCAGCACCAGCACGTGCTGTTGGCTGAATTGCAGCATCGTACGCGCAATCTTCTGGCGGTGGTGCAGGCGATCAGCGGCAAGACATTGCGACGAAGCATTTCGCTGCAGGAGTTCGCGACCAAATTCGACAGCCGCCTGTCAGCGTTGTCACGGATGCAAGGGCTGCTCGCTCGCACCAACCATGACATGCTCGACCTAAGACAATTGGTGGAACTCGAGCTCGATTCTCATGTCGGCCTGGATCCGGTTAAGGTACAAATCGGTGGTCCGGCAATTCGCATCGGCGCGGCGTCGGCGCGCACGTTGGCGTTAGCACTACACGAGCTCGCCGCCAATGCCATCAAATACGGGGCGCTCGGACAAGCGGCAGGCAATCTTGAGGTCGATTGGAGGGTGACCGAAGATAACGGTTCACGCAAGCTCGTCTTCGACTGGCGTGAGAGCGGGGTCGCCATGCCGCTCGATATGGATATTCAAAATCTGGGTTTTGGCCGGGAAATCCTCGAACGCGCACTGCCGTATGAGTTGAACGCCAGCACGCATTTCCAATTTGGCCCCGATGGTGTGCGCTGCGCCATCTCCATTCCACTCGCGAAAGCGCCAGGACGGATCAAACGTGGCTAAACCCCAAAAATTCAATCACGGGCGAGCGCCCGTTTTCCCCACAAAACAGTGGACAACCGAGGAACCGTTGAGCGAGCAATTCGCTTTGCTCGATCTCGGGGCCTTCATGGGGCAGGACCTTGACGGCACCATCCGCCTATGGTCGCCAGGCTGCGAACGGCTCTATGGCTGGGCAGCGAAGGACGCGATCGGCCAAGTTTCTCACGAACTGCTCAAGACCGTCTTCCCGGTATCACGTGCCAGTATCGTGGCAACGCTCGAACGCAACGGCAGCTGGATCGGCGAAGTTCGGCACCGCCGGCGGGACGGAGCGGAATTGATCGTCGCGGTTCATAAGGCTCTACGTCGTGATGAGGATGGGCAGTGTTCGGGTGTGATCGAGGTGATCGTCGACGTGACGGCGCAAAGGCGGGCGGAACTGGCGCTGCTCGAAAGTGAGGCGCGCTTTCAGACCTATTTTGACAACTCCGCCGACTGCCTGTTTCATGTCCGCGCCGAGGCGGGCGATCGGTTCGTCTATGAGGCAATCAATGCGGCAGGCCTCGCGCATATCGGGCTGACGGCCGAGCAGGTGCGCGGCCGGACACCCGAAGAGGTGCTGGGGCCGCTGGTTGGCGGCGAGATCACCGCCAAATTGCGTCAGGTCTTCGAAACGGGCAAGCCTTACCGCGATGAACCGACCTTCAATTGCGGATCGGGCACGATCACCTATGACGGGATTTTTCTGCCGCTTCGCAACGAGGCCGGCCAAATTACCGGTGTTCTGGGGAGTGCCCGGGATATTTCCGAGCATCGCCGTCTTGAGGCGTTGTTGCGGCAGGCTCAGAAAATGGATGCGCTGGGGCAACTTGCCGGCGGCGTGGCCCACGACTTCAACAATCTTTTGGGGGGCATGCTGAGCGGCCTCGAACTGCTCGAAGATCACGTTTCATCCGACGAGGGGAAAGCGCTCATCGCAGCCTGTTTTCGGACGGTCGGCCGCGGCAGGGCGCTGACGGGCCGGCTGCTCGCTTTCTCTCGCCAGCAGCCGATGATACTCCAGCCGATCGATATCAACGCCCTGGTCGAAGAAGTCGCGGAAATGCTCGTCCGCACATTGGGCGGCAGTGTGCGGATCGAAAAGCATCTTGCCCCTGACCTGGGGCAGATCGTTGCCGATCGGAACCAGATCGAGCTTGCTCTGCTCAATCTCGCCCTCAATGCGCGGGACGCCATGCCATCGGGCGGCGACCTGATCCTCGAAACCCGAAACGAGACCGTCGCCGAACCGCAAGATAACGGGTTGGCGCCGGGCCAGTATGTGGCCATCGCGGTTATTGACACCGGCGAAGGTATGGCACCGGAGGTGTTGACGCGCGCTATCGACCCGTTCTTCAGTACAAAGGGCCCTGACAAGGGCACCGGCCTAGGGCTCAGCATGGTCTTCGGTCTGGTCCGTCAGCTGGGTGGCGGCTTGAAAATCGCGAGCGAGCCAGACGTTGGCACTTGCGTCACTCTCTATTTGCCCCGCGCCGAGATGGCGGGGTCGAGCATTATGCCCTCGACCTTCTAGAGAGGTTTCGCCTGGTTCGTCACGTTGTTTTGCTTTCCTGCAACTCGGCGAGCACTGCCTGTGCCAGCTCCGAACGTGTGAAGGGCTTCGCGAGCCAGCGGGCATCCGTCACGTCATCGCGCTGCAACACGTCGGTGGGCCCATAGCCGGACATAAAGACGACCTTCAGGTTGGGCCGAATTTTGCGCGCCGCCTCGGCGAGCGCCGGACCGTTGATCCCGGCGGGCAGGACGATGTCGGTCAGCATCAGATCCACGCGCGCGGATGATCTGATGATATCCAGGCAGGATGGGCCGTCTCTAGCTTCGAGCGTTTCATAACCGAGTTTCTGCAGCGACTGAACCTGGAGGCTGCGCACGGTATCATCGTCTTCCACCAGAAGGATCACTTCACCATTCGCCGCTACCAGCGTGCGTTCCTCCTCGTGAGGAGGCATGGTCGCTGTCTCAATCTCCAGCTTCGGAAGATAAAGAGTGACCGTCGTACCCAGCCCCGCTTCGCTTTGGATCGCCATATGGCCGCCGGATTGATTGATGAAGCCGTACACTATGCTAAGGCCCAGCCCCGTGCCGCGGCCGATTGGCTTCGTCGTGAAGAATGGCTCCAGCACGCGGTCTAACACCTCCTTCATCATGCCGACGCCAGTGTCCGATACTGACAGTTTGACATAGGGTCCCGGCGCCAAATCTTTGAGATTTTCGCAAAAACTCTCATCCAGTGTCGCGTTTTCAGCGATGATCGTCAGTGTGCCGCCGTCAGGCATCGCATCGCGGGCATTGATAACGAGATTGACCAGCGCATTTGCCAACTGTTCCGCGTCGATCCGGGATTTCCAGAGGTCGGGTTGGACCGTCGTCACGATGTCGATCGATTCTTCCACCATGCGCCGCAGCATCTCGGTCGTGCCGACCACAAGCGCCTCGACATCGACATCGGCTGGCGCCAATTTTTGCTGGCGCGAGAAAGCGAGTAGGCGTCGGGTTAATTCAGCCCCGTGGTGCGCCGCCCTCATGCTGCTCTCGATGAGCTGCTCGCTGTGCGGATTGAGTTCGCCTTCGTCCTTCACTGCCTCCAGATTCCCGTAAATGACCGCCAGCAGATTATTGAAATCGTGAGCCACCCCACCGGTCAGTTGCCCGATCGCCTCAAGCTTTTGGGCTTTTCGCAGCTTGCGCTCCAGTTCCTTTGGCTGTGTGATTTCGTGAGCGATGAAAAGATGCGCCACAACAGCATTATTGCTGTCGTGCAGAGGAGCGGCCGAGATGCTGAACTCGCGGACTGCTCCATCCTTCGCTATCCGTCTGATCTCGATGTTGTGGAAGCCCCCTTGTTGCCGCGCGATCCTGACCAGCTCTTCTATTTTGTAGGTATCGGGCGGAGATCGATCCACCAGTATCTCCGACCACGACCGGCCGATGGCGGCATTGGCGGAAATCCCGTAGATCGCGGCGAGGGCGGGATTCCACATCGTGATCCGGTTATCGACATCGATGGCACATATCGCTACCGGAGCGGATTCGATGATCGCGGACAGCGTCTCCGCCCCCCGCTGGCGCTCTTCTAGAACCGCTTGCAGCTGCCTGCTTTCCGTTAGCGCTGCGTTCGCTGCTTTCTGTTCGGTAATATCACGCACATTTGCGATGACACGGGCATCGCCTCCAGGCGGGACCGGTCCGATCTGAACGTCGACGGGAAATGTTTCGCCGTTCGCGCGCCGCGCGAACAACTCCATACCGATGCCCATTTCGCGGACTTGTGGGGCGGCCGCGAAAGCGATGCGATGCACGACATGCCGGATTCGCAGATCCTCCGGGATCAACAGCTCGATAGGCTTGCCGAAGAGTGCTTCGGGCGGGTAGCCGAACAGTGTCTGTGTCCGCCGATTGAACTGAACGATCCGACCTTCGTTGTCCGTCACGATAATGGCGTCTGGATTTGAATCGAAAAGAGCGGCGTCCAGCCTGCGCAAACGCGACAGGCGGACAAGGGCCGCCCTGAGCAGGCCTACGACCAAGACATCGCCCGAGGCGACCAGCGCAAAGACGACCAGTGCAGTCAACTCGGGGATACCGGTCAGTTGGAATGCGAACCGGGGAGGCAGGATATAGTAGAATCCTGCTACGGTAGACAGCGCCATGGCGAACGAGCCCGTCCGTACCCCGTAGATGAAGGTCGTTACCATCACGACGGGAAAATAGAGCAGAAGCTCGCTGCCGGAAATCCACGGATCGATCGCCAGTCGACCCAAAGTTGCACCGGCCACGATCAGCGTCGCAAGAATATAGGCGATCGGCGATCCCGGCCGCGCGGCCGGGAGATCGATATACAGGCGTTCAAGAAATGGCGTTTCTCGCATTAGGAGTCCCATTTTGGCATCGGCGGGCAGGGAGCCGCACGCTGAAGCTCGGCATACCCGGTCATTCCCTGGGTAGATCGGCAGATTGGCCGCACCGGTAGCCCAGCCGGGTTTTCTAGTGCGATCCACGCAATGCTCAATTGATCTTCATCAACAGCTAGGGGCATTGGTTCCTGTGGGTACGCCGGGTCGGTACGCTGCGGATTGCTGGGGTCCTGCGCGCGGTGTCGTTATTTTTCCAACGGGTCCTTTGTCTCCTATAGCAAGGTAACGATCAATGCCGGTGTGGCCGGATCCAATTCGATTGCAAGCAGTAGTGTGAAGCGATCGATGTTGGCTTGCGGGATTTCCTGCATGGTGGGTTCCAGAAAAGTCGGCTTGATAAGCGCAAATCGCATGAATACCGGGATATTCTCAACCGTTTATCCTGATGTACGCAGGGAAACTCCGCGATCACCATTTGCACCTCTTTGGAATGCGCCTGCTTTGATTTGAGATATTCGTATGAGCGTGTACGGCTATTTAGTTTCAACTATA
>JAQGIF010000112.1 GCA_028291345.1 Rhodospirillales bacterium
AAGCCATTCGCGATAGAGGCATTGGCGACACGCGTGCGAGAACTCATCGGGACGTGCTGATCCCGCCGAAGCTGCAAGCGATCGGCAGCATCCAGCAAGTCCGACCATTCTTGAAAGTGGAGCCCGATAGCGCGGTAGAGCCGCTTATGTTCAGCCATCGCTGTAGTGCGGGAATTCTGGCGCGATCGAGCGCCATGTCCAGTCTGCCAGCACTGGCGGCACCCCTGCCGGCTCTTCTGCCGGTGCAACAACTGTTCAATAATCCGATTTTATTGAGCAGAGTTTGAAATATGGAGCGGGTATTTGCTGTGATCGTAGCGTTCGAAAATCTTCATCGGAGGCTGTTTCAGGCGCCCTCCGTTCCAAGGGCGGTGCCTCAACCCGAGCGCAAGCATCTCCGGGGGCGTTGACAGGCCACAAGGCAAGAAGCTCTTTAAGGCGAACCTTGCCGGAATTCAGCACTCGAAATTTCGGAATTCGGATTTATGAGGGCCATCAAGTGTTTCCGAAAATCGCTAGTGAATCTCTGCTTCCATCCCTCGCCTCTGAGATGGGTTCCTTCATGATCAAAGCTGGGATAGGCAATGGCATCATTGCTATTATAGAAGGAAACATTGACGCAGGAGTGAGCCGCGTCACCGATTTCCTTCTCCAGCGCAACAAAACGACCGCTCTCTCTCCACGCTGCGACAGCGGAAACATGGCTGGGTGACCATAGGAACTGAACGGAAAAGCCGTACTCGGCGCTTAACTGGCAAATTTTATTGATTGCTTTCTCTGCGGATTGCGTGAGTTTTAAGGGATCATCGCGAATTAATCCGAGGGTTGAGTCTGTCGCGGCGTTGAAGCTGGCAGGCTCGAGCGGGACATCGCTGCGCGGATCGAGTCCGAGTTCGTCATATTTAGCCGGCCCTCGTATCAGGAGGCTCAGAAACGGCTCCACGATCCGTGCCTGCGTGTCGAGGACCGCCGGCAGCATATCGCGGTTCGCGATCGTAGGATAAAGCGACCACAAAAATAGGTGCTCATCAGGCTGCTGAAACAAGCTCCATAGATAACGTCTATACTGCCCGACATCCTCTTCAATAGTGTACAGGTGCGGATTGTTCGACAATACAACATAAGCTGGAGCAGGATGCGCCGTCAGATATCGTTGGAGGAGCAGCGCATCTCCGGCCAAACCGAAGAACCCCTCGGACGTGAGATTGAGCACATCTCCCGGATCGCCGACGTTGTAAGCCTTCGTCGCCATCCGCGTTGTGCTATCGCCGAACAGGAGTACCCGGTGCAGGCTATGTTCCTGGAGAACCGCGATAGCGAAGTCGTCTGTGCGCTCACGGCGAAGCGGGACATCGGCCAAAAGCCAAGCCAACAGCTGCGCGACCACGAGCATGATTGCGGCCGCCAAGGGAAATTGCAGAAAAAGGAACCGTTTCCAGGCGACTGACATGATCGCTCCTCAAAAAGCGAAATAGATGAACGAGCGCGGCTGGTCGAGAACTCCGAAGGCGAGCCAGAGCATGGCAGCAGTCGCGGTCGCCTTCCAGACCGTGGGATTCACCTTATCCGCTTGCGCGGCATATGCGGGTAGCAATACGGACAGGACACCCAATACGGCGATGTATTCGAAGATTTGCAGAGTCATAGCCGCGTAGTTGAACCACTCGTAGCTTGTGACCGGCAGGTGCCAACCGGGCAAATGCGCCGCCAGCCACGGCGGCGCTCCAAACGCGTGGGGGATGAACATGGTATGCAACATCGAATGCGCCTGCCCGAGGCTGGTCGATCGGAAATAGACCAGGGTAATGAGGACCGTGACCGCAGTCAGGCTCCACGCAAGAAAGCGGGGCAACTTCGGCGCATTGGCCGATTTCCACAAATGATTGATGACAAGACCGGCGCCATTGGCCACCCCGAACATGATGAATGTCCAACCTGCGCCGTGCCAAAGTCCGGAAGCGAGGAACGCCACCATCGTGGGCAGAGTAATCGTCAGCACGAACGAACCGATTTTACCGACGCCTTTGGCGCGCGTGAATCGGCTCATCGCCACTGCCACCGGCATATACGTGTACATGGTGAAAAAGCGGGTCATCGTAATGTGCCAGCGCTTCCAATATTCGATCATCGAGGTAGCCCGGAACGGGACAAGGAAGTTGTTCGGTAGCCTGAAGCCGAATAGCAGTCCAAGTCCGACCGCCATGTCGGAATACCCAGAGAAATCGAAATAGAGTTGCAATGCATACGCGATCGCCGCAGTCCAGGATTCGGGGAAAGTCAGGTCAAGGTGAGGCGTGAAAGCGATGTCGACCAGGGGAGCCAGCTTGTCGGCGAGGAATACTTTCTTGAACAAACCGAATATGAACAAAAACAATCCCGCGCCAATGTAGGCGAAGCCAGGATTGTTGCCGGCGCGGGTGCCCTCGACCTGCCGCCCCATCTCGCGGTGGAGGACGATCGGCCCCGCGATGAGCTGCGGGAAGAACATCACGAAGAAAACATAATTCAACGGCGGCGGCAGTTCGGCCTCTTCGTCCTTGATGTCGACGAGAAGCGCGATCTGCTGAAAAGTATGGAATGATATGGCCAGGGGGACAATCAGGTGGCTGAGGACGACATGCGTCCCGGCAATATCGACCCAGGTTTCAAGGAAGAAATTCCGATATTTGAAATAGCCAAGCAAACACAAATTGAAAATCACCGCCAGCGAGAGGAGACCTCGCCTTGGCCGTGACTGCAGCTGGTATCCCAGGTGGTAATTGACGATGATTTGGCCGAGCAGAAGGAACAGAAACGTCACGCTCCAATATGCGTAAAAGATGCAGGACAGCACCACGAGCACGCCGATCGCCATCGCTCCGCTTCCCCAGATGCGTACGGCATGAAAAATCAGGAAGGCAATCGGCAAAAAGAGAAAGAGGAATTTAGGATCGCTAAAGACCATAACGCGTGGCTCCTCGGGAGCAGAGCTTTTCCGGGCCATTGGACTTCGCCAACGGCAACTGAACGTCGATAGGAGCCGCGGGCGGGACACTGCGGAGCCAGTAACAGGGGCTCATGGATCGCTCTGCGGAGCCTGTCCTGGCGTCCGCCTTCGGCGGGACCGCGGAGTTGTGAGGACGATCGGAATATGCGTTCCATACCGACAACTGATTTTGCCTAATGCCTGGATATCGCGCGGATGAGATGGTCGACCATCTCGCCGACATTCTCCAGCCCATTGATTTCGCGGGTCTTCAGCCTCACGCCGAAGGCCTCCTCGCAGGCCAGCATAAGAGTGACCTGGCTATGGCTATCCCAGCCTTCGACTTCGTCAGCGGTCATGTCCCGTCGGATCGTGAGATTGGGGTCGCCGAACTCTTTTCGAAATATTCCCTGGAGGGTGGTATAGACGTCGTCGAGGGCGATTACGGACATGTTGCGGGGATCCTCATGTCATTGACGCTCATGTAATGGGAGGCCATCGTGGGTGGCGGCGCCGCTCGCGAGACATAGATATTCTTGCCCTCTTCGGAGAAGCCGACTGCGGCCAGCGCCGCGGGAACCAGGCCATTCTTCGCAGAGGGCACATAGGTGAGCAGAATGCGTCTGGCGCCGGCTTCCGCTGCCCGCTCTCCGAGAAGCTGGCGCATCAGATGTTCGAGCCGCCGGCTGAACACGCGGCAGCTCATCACCCAGTTGCTGACCCGCAGCGTGTCACCTTCCGTATCGGTGACGGCGACAGCGACAATGCCGTAATCCTGCAGCCGGTCGATCAGTCGGATCGCTATTACACCCTCGGCACCTTTCCGCAGTTCTTCCAGGCTGAACTGGAACGGGTTCATCTTGAACTGGTTCGTCTTGCCGATCAGCTGGGCGATGCGATCAATGGACCGCTCGTCAATCCGCTCTATGACCGCCTGGGCGCGCAAGTCCTTCAGGAACGCGTCCATGTCGTCCGCCGCGTGGCTGGCGCTCTTCGCGATCGCGACTGCCTTGTATGAGGCGGCGCGGCCGAGATCTTCGCGCGTCAGCCGCACGACCGGGAATGGCTTAGCGGCATCCACCGCCTGTGCGTAGAGCGCCGGATTGTCGGGGAGGTCGATCACCATGACCTCTGGCAGTTGGCGATGCACCCAGGCGCGCTCCACTGGATTGTCATCCGCGAAGACTACAGAATCCAGGCCGACATTCAGCGTTTCGGCGATTCTTCGTATGTTGGTCGCCTTCTCCTCGAAATTGACGACGAAGGCTGCGATATCTTCTTCCTTCAGCACCATCGCCGGATGGCTGCGGAAGGCCGACCAGGCTATGTCCTGGTCATTCTTCGAGCAGAGGGCCAGAATCACGCCGCGACGGGCCAATCCCTGGGCAAAGCGCTGGAAATGGTCGAACGCCTCGCCCTCCGGGGTTTCCGGACCCAGTTCCAGCTTCTCGCTGCCGACATCGCCGACGATGCCGCCCCAGACCGTATTGTCGAGATCGAGCACCAAGACCTTGCGGGATTTTCCCAGGGTCGCCGCCACCTGCGCTGCGAGAGTATCCGCGACCTCCGGCAGGGCCTTCATGGCAAAGGGCTGTTTACATAATGTGTAGAGGTAAGGGTCGTGCCAAAGACGACCGAGCCTCGCCTGCAGCGCTTCGCCGTCGATGAGGGACGCCGAGCGCGGCAGCCGATCGAACAGCGCCATGTTGGTCATCCGCGCATGACGCCCGCACGCACCAGGCGCGAAACCGTCGAGCTCGCCGAGGAGCCTCTCCGATGGCTGGTCGAAAGAGAGCATGATGGCTGGGGCGGGCAGCTGCTCGACCAATCTGACCCAGAATCCGGCCTCTTCCCGCACGGCGTCGTCCGCCTCGTCGCGCGTGCAACCTGGCCGGGGCGCGTATCTGAGATCGCGGTGCGAAGGCAGGATGAGCACTATATCCGGGTTGTTCGCCAGCGAACGCCCGTTGGTCAGCACCTCACCGACGAGCTGACCGTAGCCGGCTGTCGTGATTTCCGCCGCCAGGCCGCGGCGCATCAGCATCAGCCGGAGAAGGTCCGTCAAATAATCGGTGGTGAAGCCGGCTAGAAGGCTAAGACGAATCGGCGTTCCTTTATCCTTCACATCGTCCCATTCCCGCGCAAGCTGCTTCGATAGGGCGCGGAGGTCCTCGAATGGCCGCGACATGAGGTCGATCGCGCGCAGGTCCTCCAAGATTTGACGCGTCTGCGAAGGAGCGATCATCGCCTTACTCGAGTGCGAGGTGTAAAACAAAAGAACGCTTGACGAGGACTTGAGGATGCTAACGGGTGCTTTCACGAGACTTTAGTGGCATAAATGCCCGCTTTGCACGCGCTCTTGTGGATTAGCCCGATGAGCGCGGTGGCAGTGCACTGTCTGTACCGCTCGGCTCTTTTTCAGGCTTTAGGTCTTGCCCCATAAGCCGCCTGAACGGGAATGAAATGGTCACGCAGGTCCTATGCCCGGCACGGTTCATCCGATGATCTTTCAACCTTGCATTGAACAGGTGTCCTGCGAACAAGCTCGGGCAGACGCTGAGACCAGGGGAAGCTCGTCGTGTTTCGTTGCCTTGCGAACATATGAATCTGACCGTTACGCGCACCTTTCTTCGCCGCCCCGCTACTTTGGAGAGCGTGGTGTCGCGGCTCAAAATTTCAGCTCGTAACGGTCACCAGCATCAGGAGCTTGAGCTGCGTCGGGCGCGCGGTGTTTGTGATGCCACGCCATCCGCGTGGAGTCGCTTGGGGGAGCGCCCTAGCTTGAGGTCATCCGGGCGGCAACATTTGGGCGCAACGAAGAGTCAACGTTTAGCAGGACCGGATTCCAAAGCCCTCGGACAAACTTTGCGGCGGCCTCCAGCACAGCGTCTCGATACGAAGCAGCTCGTGCCGCGGAATGCGAATGATAAAATCCGATCGCCTTGGGAAAACCGCCAATCGTGGATGGCAAGCGTCCACTTACTGACCAAAACCCCTCGAAAATGTTCGAACCGAAATGAGCTTCCACGTTCTAGCCCCCAACAGGAAGAGACTGTCCCAGATGTTCTGGGTCCGGTCGGTGATGGATGCAATCCGGGGCTGACCCCGCAGCTCAACCCGTATCGACGGGTTCAGTCACGCCGGGAAAACAAGCAAGCCCGCAGGTCACAAACTCGTTCTTACACGGCCTCGGTGGAAAGCGGACCTGACGAAGCTTGCTATGTCATCTGCTCTGCGAAAATCTGGACGATATCAAGGTCAACTCCGCCGCTCCCGACTTCGCCGGGACAAGAGACCGTGGCGATGTCCGGCAAAAGAAAACAGTATTGAGGCTGAGCCAAATTGATAGGTGTCATGGTGCAGAGCCTTCGCGTCACCCTAAAAGCTTCAGTTACAACGCTTCTGCCGAAGGATTCCTATGAGCGAAGCAACGCGCGATGCGACCTCTCAGCCATATTCCGGCTTCGACCGCATGCCGATCGGCGGAGACTGGCGGGTGGGAAAGGCCGATCGAACTCTGAAGGACTTCGATCCATACACCGGCCAAGTGATCCTCGAAATCCCACAATGTATCCGTGCCGATCTCGACACCGCATACGAATGCGCGGCGAGGACGCAGGTTGCCTGGGGCCAGGCGCTTCCCGGCATGAGGGCTACGGTAATGCTCCGGGCGTCGGAGATCCTGAAGTCGCGACGTCATGAGGTGATCTCCTGGCTCATCCGTGAATCCGGCAGCACACGACTGAAGGCGACGCTTGAATACGAGGCGACGCATGCCGTAATGGTATGGGCGGCCTCGGCGCCGTATCTCGCCGAAGGCAGCGAGTTGCCGACCGACATTCCGGGCAAGGAGGGTCGCGCCGTGCGCAAGCCGGTCGGGGTCGTCGGCGTCATCAGCCCCTGGAATTGGCCGCTGCACCTTTCCAACCGTACGTTAGCGCCTGCGCTCGCCGTCGGGAATACAGCCGTGGTGAAGCCAGCCAGCGATACGCCAATCACCGGCGGCCTGCTGCTGGCCAAGATCTACGAGGAAGCGGGGCTCCCCCCCGGCGTGCTTAATGTCGTCATCGGGCCCGGAAGCGAAATTGGCGATGCCTTTGTTACCCATCCGGTTCCGCGGGTCATCTCGTTCACCGGCTCAACGCCGGTCGGTCGTCATATCGCCGAGCTCGCGGCGAAATCGCCGATCCTGAAGCGGGTTGAACTTGAGCTTGGCGGTAATGGTCCGTTCGTCGTGCTCGAAGACGCGGACATTGAACAGACGTTGGAAGCTGCAGTCTTCGGAAAGTTCCTGCATCAGGGCCAGATTTGCATCGCAGTGAACCGTTTCATAGTCGATGACCGCATCCATGATGATTTCGTTCAACGCTTTGTCGAACGCGTCCGAGCACTCAAGGTCGGCAACCCGGACGAACCTGATACCTTCATCGGCCCGATCATCAACGAGACGCAGCTGAAGGGACTGCTCGAGCGAATCGAGGAAGCCCGCGCGTCTGGAGCAAGACAGCTGTTTGGGGGCGGGCCGGACGGGCTCGTTCTACCGCCCCATGTGTTCGACGACGTGACAAATAGCATGCCGCTTGCTCAGAACGAGATCTTTGGCCCCATTGCGCCCTTCATTCGCGTCCATGGAGATGCCGAGGCCTTGGAGATTGCGAACGCTACGCAGCATGGGCTTGCCGGTGCTGTCTTCACGCGCGATCTGGAACGGGGTGAGCAGTTTGCGCGCCAGCTCGAGATCGGCATGGTCCATGTCAACGACCAGCCGGTTATCGATCTGCCCAACAGCCCGTTCGGCGGCGAGAAGAACTCCGGCCTCGGCCGGTTCAACGGCCGTTGGGCAATCGATGCCTTCACGGCTGATCAGTGGTTGACGGTGCAGCATACGCCGCACCATCTGCCGTTTGACGCTCGACAGGTCACCGGCGCTTGGGCCGCTTGATGGCGGACGAAGCGAGCGTCCCGGACGGATCGGTAAACTCGCCCCAATCGATCCGTGATGCTCGCCGCGAGCGGATGTTTCCGGAACTCAGCTCGGCCGAAATCGAGCGGCTGAGGCGTTTCGGCCAGACGCGGCGCTACGCCTCCGGGGAGAAGCTATTTGTTACCGGCGAGATCGCCCCGGGAATGTTCGTCCTCAAGTCTGGCTCGGTTGAGGTCAGGCGGCGCGATCCATTCGGGCACCTCGCGCTGATCGTTCAGCAGGGACCGGGGCAGTTCGTCGCCGAAGTCGGGCAGCTGTCCGGGCAGCCAGCGCTGGTCGACGTTTACGCCCTCAGCGACATCGACACCCTTCTGATTTCTTCGGAAAACCTGCGGGCGGTGGTGATTGCCGAAGCCGACCTGGGGGACCGGATCATGCAGGCGCTCATCCTGCGCCGGGTCACACTCATCGAGGCTGGGTCTGGTGGGCCAGTCCTGATCGGACCGGCCATTGGACCAGATGTGGTTCGGCTGCAGAATTTTCTTGCCCGCAACGCTTACCCGTATCAGGTGCTCGACCCAGCAGAGGACCGCGACGCAGCGACGCTGGTGAGCCGCTCTGGTGCGCGACCCGCCGATCTGCCGCTCGCCGTCTGTCCAAACGGAACGGTGCTCAAGAACCCCAGCGAAATCAACTTGGCACGCAGCCTCGGCATGGCGCAGACCGTCCGGCCGGAGCAAACGTTCGACGTTGCGGTCATCGGTGCCGGGCCAGGCGGTTTGTCCACCGCGGTCTATGCCGCGTCGGAGGGGCTTTCGGTGATCGTGCTGGACGCTCAGGCGTTCGGCGGACAAGCGGGCGCAAGCGCGCGCATCGAGAACTATCTTGGCTTCCCTACCGGCATTCCGGGCCGTACTCTTACCGGGCGTGCCTTCGTCCAGGCACAGAAATTCGGCGCTAGATTCGTGATACCCGTGGAGGCGGTGCGCCTCGATCCCGCCGATACCCCGCTCCGCATCTATCTGTCGGACGGGAGCGAGGTGACAGCCCGAACTGCTGTGATTGCGAGCGGCGCGCGCTACCGCAAGCTGGGAATCCCGAGCATCGGGGAGTTCGAGGGCCGCGGCATCTGGTATTGGGCCTCGCCCATCGAAGCGCGGCTCTGCCGCAATGACGAGATCGTGGTGGTCGGCGGGGGCAATTCGGCGGGCCAAGCGGCAGTCTTCCTACACGATTTCGCCGCTAAGATCTGGATGCTCGTGCGCGAAAAGAGCCTCGCAGAAAGCATGTCACGCTATCTGATCGATCGAATAAACGCGATCGAGACCATCGAAGTGTTGACCGAGACGGAGATCGTTGCAATCTCCGGCTCGCGAGAGGGTCAACTCGAGCGTGTGCGCTGGCGATGCAAACAGACAGGGGAGGAGTCCGAAAAGCCGATCCGCAACGTCTTCCTCATGATCGGGGCCGACCCCGCCACAGGCTGGCTCGAGACGTCGGGGATAACGCTGGACGAGAAGCGCTTCGTCAGAACCGGCCGGAACGGGATCGACCACGCCGGTCCGGATCGGCCGCTTCCTCTGGAATCGAATGTCGCTGGTGTGTTCGCCGTGGGCGATGTTCGATCCGGGTCGGTCAAGCGGGTCGGGGGTGCGATCGGCGAGGGGGCGGCTGTGGTCGCCCAACTGCACACGGTCCTCAGACATTCCAAACTCCACGTCCCAGCAGATCGCGTGGTGGCGTCTGGATGAGATGGTGATGCGGATCTGGTCCCCGCCTCGGCACGACCAGGCCGTGGTCGTTAGATTCTGGAGCCTAAGGGCGTCTCGATCGCGACTAGATCAACGATATCCGCCAGAAGCGGCCGTACATTGGACGGCTCGACGCCGCAGTGGTTGCGGTTGCTGTCGCGAAATCCCCGCCCGCCCCAATTGTACTTGCACGCCGGCGAGCGGAACTACGATTCCCGTCTGCACTCCAATCGATGCCGCCAGATAGATCCCGCCGGTACTCCAGCTTTTCCCGTCCGCGACAGGCGACCGAGACCAAGGAGCTCGAGCGTGTCACGAAGCCTCCGCGCTCCGTGCGAATGATCAGGTAAATAGGCCCCGAAGACGTTTGCCCTCACGTACTTTCTCCACCCCGATCGCCATGGCGGCAACGCGATTGGCGATTCCTTCAGAGATCGTTCGTTTTACCACCTGGCCAAATGCGCGCTGAAGCAAGCGATAAAGCTGCTCGTTAACTTCCGTTTCTGTCCCAGAACAACCGCTGAAGGCCTTGGACCCATTCAACAATGAGACGATTGCCCGACCCGCATTACAGAGTATGTCAGGAAACGCGAAAATCTCGTCTTGGCGTTTACCGAGAACCAAATCGGCATCGGGCGTGGTGGGTCCATTCGCTCCGCGCGCCAAGATGCGACAATCGAGCCCCGCGGCGTTTTTGCCATCAATGACCCGCTCGACCGCCGGCTGGACCCACGCGAAAGCGATGGCGCTAGCGGCCGTTTAGAAGTTATAGCGAACCGAGACGCCAAATTCCCGCGGCGGGCCGTAGGCGGCACCGGTAAAGCCGATCGATGGGCGAGAACCCACCTGGTAGTAATAGGGAGCGACGAGCACCTCATAATCCCGATTGAGGGCATTATGCATGTAGAAGGAGACGTCGACCGATGAGTCCCAAACCTGGCTCCAGTCCAGCCGCAGATCGAGGAGCCCATAAGTCGGCAAGGCGATGCCCGGCATCCTGATATCACTTTGATAGCTCGTGGTCTGGAAGTGCAGGGATGCAGTGGCCGCAATGTCGCCGATCCCCTCCGGGATCGGAAAATGATACGTGCCTTCCAGATTGAGAATATGGCGGGGCATATTGGGCAGGAACTGGCCTTTGGCACTGAATCCGCCGCCCAGGTCGAAATAATCGTAGATACCCTTTTGATAGGTATAGTTCGCGCTCAGCAGCAGCCCGTTCATCGGAGCCACCTCGGCCTGGATATCGACGCCCTGGATGGTCGCATTGCCGGCATTGACGATCTTGGTCAGCAACGCCCCGTTGGGCCCGATGAAGAAGATCTGGCGCTGAGCCCCGGAATAGTCGGTCTGGAAGAGGTCGAGGTTGAATCGGGTCTTGACGCCGGAAATGTCGAAATCGGTCTTTATGCCCATCTCCTCGTCGTGCACATGCTCAGGGCCGAAGGGCGGGGCGGTGAATCCGGGGGGTAGGCCGAAATTGAAGCCGCCGCTCTTAAAGCCCGATCGGGCAGTAAAATAGGCGTAAATATTCGGGGCGATCTGATAGTCGAGCTGCACGGTGTAGGTGCCGGCCCGGAACGGGGACGACTGGTAGGCGTAGCAATTGGGGAAGGTCGGCCGCCCGTCGGAGCAGCTGCCGCCGCTATAGATATCGGTCAAGCTCCTGGCGTGATAGGCGTCGTTGAAGCCGCTCTTATAGTCCCAGGTATAGCGGAACCCGGCGGTCAGGTGCAGCCCTTCGAGGATCGGCGAAATTCCCGCCAGATCATAGGTTTCCTGCGTATACATCGCGTGCGATTGAATCTTATTGCCGTAATTGACGATGCTCGATGCCGAGGGAAGCCCCAGCACATTGACGGCATAGAATGACGTTGCGATCGGGTGGTCGTATTCGAAAAATCCGCCGATCTGGTAGGATAGCTTGTCATCCAACAGCTTGCCGCTGACTTGGATTTCTTCAGTATAGTTCGCGGCATCCGGGGTGCCGCTGGTATTGGCGAAGGTCTTGCTGTCGACCTCCTGCAGAATTGCCAGCGGTGTGCCGTCGAGGTCGTACAGGTTCTTGCTTTTGGTTTCCTGGTAGGCCGCGACGTTCTTGACGGTCAGCCAGTCGGTGACATCCCAGGTCAGAGTATCAATGATCCCCCAGTTGTAGGTCTTGAACAGCGTCTGCCCGTCTGCCGCCGTCTGCCGGATTCCCAGCGCTTGCGCCTGCGCGAACGCATCACGCACACGTTGACCGTAGATCGTCGACGCCGATCCTGCGGGATTGAGGGCGATCATTTTCACCGCCGTCCCGTTATTGTGCGAATACATCGAGTAATAGACGAGGTAATTCTCAATATCATCGGTTGGGCGGAAGGTGACGCCGACACGTCCGGCCCACAAGTCCGTGTTATCGAGGTCTTTCCCATTCAATATATTCTTGGTGTACCCATCCTGCGTGTGCCGGTCGAAAGCGACCCGCACCAACAGCTTGTCATCGATGATCGGCACATTGATCGCGCCCTTGAGATCGACATTCGAGCGTTCGCCAAAGTCGCCCTGCAACCAGCCTTCGAACTTGTTCGTCGGGTGGCGCGGCTCAAAGAGGATCGCGCCGCCGGTCGTGTTACGGCCGAACAGGGTGCCTTGTGGTCCGTTCAATACCTGAACGCTGGCAAGATCGAAGTAAAAGCCGGGACCGGCGCCATTGGCCGCGAGCGGCACCTCGGCGAAATAGGCGATGACCCCCGGATCGCCGAACAAAGTCGTGCCCTGTCCGCGAATCGAGAAGCGGTTGACGTCGCGTGAATTCCCGCTGCTGACATTGAGCGAGGGCGCTAGTCGCTCCAGATCTTGCCCGGTGGTGACCTGCCGCGCTTCGAGTTGATTGCCGGTGATTGCGGTGACGGAGAGGGGAACCGTCTGAAGTTTTTCGTCTTTGCGTCGAGCCGTGACAATGATCTCCTCGAGCGACTGGTTCGCCGCGGAAGGCTGATCGGATGCGACTTGCGCGCCGGCCGGAAAATCGACGGCCAGAATCGTCAGAGCACTTGCGCCGAGAATAGCGGATAAACGCGTGTTCATCGTCTCCCCTTTATCGTTTTTTGCAGCGCGGTTCCGATCGATCCGGCAAGTTTCCTTCTTACGCTTGCTGTTTGATCAGCAATAAATCTAGGGAAATCATTCCGGAACGCCGTCGTCGGCTATTGCCTCCCTATGCCGCTGCTCCTCTGGTATCGCCCAGCAATGCCTGAAACGCCGGTGAAAGAGGTTTGCAGACGAGCAAAATTGTTGCTATCCGATTAACAAGCATCTGAATGAGTGTCAACCCATCGCAAGCCTGCTTATAGCGGTCGGCTAGATGGGATGTGAGAACCGCAGTCGCGCAGTTTGCGGCCGTTCTCCATCACGGGGAAAGTACCGGGGGATTGATGAGCATTGTCGATCATGTGCCGGGTCAGCTTCCGGCGGAACAAGAGGCAAAGGCGAGGACGAACGGCCGCTCCGCCATACTCGTCTTGCTTCTGCTGGTCTCCATAATCAATCTGATCGACAAGGCGATCTTCACCGTCCTGACCGATCCGGTCAAACGCGAATTCTCGCTCGGCGACGCGCAGATCGGTCTGCTCGGCGGCCTGGCTTTCGGCTTCTTCTTTGCGCTTGCCGGCATCCCGCTCGGCATCGCCGCGGATCGCGGCAACCGGCGTAATCTGGTGGCGATCTGCATGGTTTTCTGGAGCGCGGCGACGATCATGTGCGGAATGGCCGCAAACTTCCCGCAGCTTCTGATTTCGCGTCTTCTCGTGGGCGCCGGCGAGTCAGGTTCCGGTCCGGCGGCGCTGTCGATGATCTCAGATCTCTATCCGGCGCGGGAGCGCGCGACGGCGATGGCCGTCTATTATCTCGCGGTTCCGATCGGCGGTGCCCTCGCTCTTTCGGGCGGTGGCTGGGCGCTTCACGAATATGGCTGGCGTCAGACGCTGATCCTCGCCGGATTGCCGGGGCTGGCTCTTGCCGGCTTTGTTCTCCTGTTCGTCCGCGAACCGATACGCCTCAAGGCGGATGGCGCGACCGATCGCGCCGCACCGCCGCCGCTGCGGCAGACGCTGCGCTATATTGGCGGGCAGCGATCGCTGCTGCATGTCATGGCGGCGATCACGCTGGTGACCATGGCGATCAATGGCTTCGGAATGTGGATGTTCCCCTTCTTCACCAGGGTCGATCATCTGTCGCCAGCGAATGCGGGATGGCAGATCAGCCTGGCAACCAATCCGGCGAGCGCAATCGGAATGCTGGCATCCGCCATGCTCGCCGACAGGCTTGCCCGGCGCGAGGAACGGTGGCGGGTCTGGGTGCCGGCAATGATCGTCGCGGCCTGCCTGCCGGCGGCGATCGGGGCGGTCACTGCGCGCGATGCGGTTGTCGGGCTCGGCTTCGCAGGCCTCTGGCTTTTCGCCGCGACCTCCTGGTACGGCATCGGCTATGGCGTCTGCCAAAGCCTGGTCGAGCCGCGCATGCGTGCGACGCTCTCCTCGATCCTGCTGTTGCTGACAACATTGATTGGCTTCGGGATCGGCCCATTATTGTCCGGATTGATCAGCGACGCCATGGCCCCGACCGTTGGTGCACGGTCGATCGGCTATGGGATGATCGGGACCAATCTTCTGACGCTGTGGTCGGCAGCGCATTTCATCCTGGCGTCGCGGTCGTTGAAAGCCGATCTCGTGCGGGCCGGCAGCAATGGATGACGGGCGGAAAATCACGGGGAGGTAGCGATGGCGGACGACACAGCGCGGAAAGATTACGCGAAGCTCGACGCGGAATATATGGAAGGGCGGCGCAAGCCGCTGGAGGAGCATGGCAGCGTCCTCCTGACCTCGTCCAAATTCCTCAACAGCGCGCGATTCCGCGATCTCTATGCGCAGGAGGGTTTACGGCGGAACGGCCACGACGTGCCGACGACCTATCTGATCCATCAAACCCTGACCACGATCGCGGAACTGACAGACCAGGCCGAGGTCGAGGCGCTGATCGCGGCGGAAAGAATGATACGGCCCGATTTCGCCGCGTGGCTCGATGCGCGGAAGCTCAGCGAGTTCAGCGTAGAGGAGCTGTCGGAATTCGGGCCCGACACTCTGGGCGGATGGGTCTATGCCTATTTCTCCAAACAGGCGGGCTTCGAGCTCAACTTCACTAACCGGACGGTGGAGCCGACGACGGATTTCAAATATCTCGTGAAGCAGCGCACGCTGGCGCACGATATCGAACATCTGCTCACCGGGCTCGGCCCCAATCCGGTCGGCGAACTGGCGCTGATCGCCTGTAACCTCAAGGCCTATTACAATTATTTCTCGCCCGAACTGGCCTGCGTGCTGACCCGAATGACTGGGTTTCTGCTATCGACCAACGTCATGAAAATCAACCTGCATTATCCCAAGGTGGCGGGCCCGATGTATGAGGGAATCCATATGGGATTCGCGATGGGCGACGGTCTCAAACGGCCGCTGCTGATGACCGATTGGCGCGCCTATCTCGACTGGCCGATCGACGAGATGCGCCGGAACCTCAACATATTGGGCACGCCGCCGACCGGAACATGGGATTGGACCGAGGACGCCCACCGCGGCTGACGGTATGCGGAGCCGCTAGCGGGGGTCGCGCGGCAGCCCCAATACCCGTTCCGCGATGATGTTGCGCTGGATCTGATGCGTGCCCGCATAGATCGTGTCAGCTCGCGAGAACAGGAACATGCGGGTGAGTGGCGGGAACGCATAATCCATGCCCTCTGCGAGCTCCGCCATCCGGCCCAGCACATCCATCGCCAGCTCCCCCAATTCCTGATGCCACGTAGCATAGTAGAGCTTGTTGATTACCGCCTCCCGCCCCTCGCGTTGGCATTCCATGTTGGCCAGCATGCGAAGTGAGTTCGCCCGCATCACGCGCAGTCCGATCTCGGCCCGCGCGAGACGCTGCCGGATGGCGGGGTCGGCGGCCTTGCCGTTGTCCCGCGCCGCAGTGAGAACGAGTTCAAGCTCGCGGCGGTAGCGCGCTTGTGTGCCGAGCGTCGACACGCCGCGCTCGAAGCCAAGTGTGGCCATTGCCGCCTTCCAGCCGTCGCCCGGCTCCCCAATGATGTTGTGAGCGGCGGTACGCGCACCGTCGAAGAAAATCTCGTTGAACTCGCTTTCGCCGGTCATCTGTCGAATCGGCCGAATCGTGACGTGCGGCTGCGCCATCGGGACGAGCAACAATGACAGGCCGCGCGACCCGACGCTCCCGGCTTCGGTCCGGCAGAGCACCAAACCCCAGTCGGCGATGTGCGCGAGGCTGCTCCAGATTTTCTGGCCTTCGATCACCCACTTGCCGCCTTCGCGTTGTGCCTTGGTCCGCAGATTCGCGAGATCCGAGCCGGCCCCCGGCTCCGAGAAGCATTGAGCCCAGAATTCGCGCCCCGCAGCGATCGGGGGCAGGAACCGGCTCTTCTGGTCGTCGCGGCCGAAGGCGAAGATCGTGGGCCCAACGAGTTCCACCGCGATGTGATTGGGCCTGGGACCCAGGCCCGCGCGCGCCTCCTCTTCGGCAAAAATGACTCGTTCGATCAGCGTCGCTGCCCGCCCGCCATAGGCGCGCGGCCAGGCGATGGTCCCCAGGCCGCAATCGCCGAGATGTCGTTCCCATGATTTCATGAGCGCGATGTCGTCGCGTCCGAAGGTCGGACCACGTAGCCTTGCGAAATCTCCCGTCAGCGCGCGTTCGAACCAACCGGCGATCTCGCCGCGAAATGCCTCCTCGGCGGCGGTAAATCCGAGCTTCACGCCAACCCCATCGCACGCGCCATGCGCTCGCAGTGAAAAGCCGGATCGCCGAACATTCCCCGCGTACAGCGGGCGCGCTTGAAATAAAGATGGGCATCATGTTCCCAGGTGAATCCCATGCCGCCGTGAACCTGAATCGTGTCCGCGGCCGTCCGATAAAAGGCGTCGGAGCAATGAACCGCCGCCATGGATGCCGCCTCGGAAAGACCGGCCTCGCCTGGCTCCTCATCCGCCATGCAGGCCGCGAAGTAGACGGCGGAGCGTGCCGATTCGATCCGCACGACCATGTCGGCCAGCATGTGCTTGATCGCCTGGAAGCTGCCGATCGGGCGACCAAAGGCGATCCGCTGGTGCGCATGTTCGACCGATAGGGCAAGGCATTTTTCCGCTCCGCCCACCTGCTCGGCAGCGAGCGCGATCGCGCCACGGTCCAGGACGCGCTGCAAAGCGGCGTCTCCACTGCCCAGCCCGCCCAGCACGGAACCGTCCGGCACAGCAACCGAATCGAAACCAATCCGTGCGACGGCGTGGGTTGGATCGAGGTAGGCAACGCGCTCGGTAACAATCCCGGGGCTTTGCCGCGGCAACAACACGAGGCTGATCCTGCCATCCCGATCGGCTGTCCGCGCCGCGACGACCAGCCAATCCACGGCATGCCCGTAGGGAACGAAGCCCGCTTCTCCGGAAATTTGTAATTTGCCGTCCGTCCGTTCGATCACGGCGTCGATCGCGCCCGGAACACCCGCCCGCCCGGTATAGGCGAGCGACGCGGTTCGCTCGCCGGCGACGATCGCCGGTATGAGCGCCCGCTGCTGCGCCTCGTCGCCCGCAGCCAAAATGGCTGGCAAAGCCAGGACGATGGTTGCGAAGAACGGCGATGGGTAGAGGGTCGCCCCGATCTGCTCTTCGATGATCGCGAGTTCGACGATACCAAGGCCGAGCCCCCCGAACCTCTCGGGTACGACGAGCGCGCCCCAGCCGAGTGTCGCAGCGATCTCGCGCCAGATCTCGGGCAAATATCCCGCCTCCTTTTGCGACGCGCGGCGAATTTGCGCCGAGCCGCCGACCTTTTCGAAGAAACTGCGCGCCGTGTCCTGAAGGAGCGATTGCTCGGTGGTGAAGACGAACTCCATCTTAGTCGAGTTGCCCGTCGCGCAGCCGTACCGACTGAACAAATGCCAGCCGGTCGATCTTTCCACTCGCAGTGCGGGCGAATGCGGTGGCCCGGAAATGCACCTCGCGCGGGACCTTATAGATCGCCAGCCGGCTGGCGACATAGCTCCTGATATCAGCTTCGGTGATTGCGACGTTCGGCCGGCTCACGATCGTCACCGACAGCCTCTCGCCGAGCCGCTCGTCCGGCATACCATAGGCGAGCACCTCGAGTACCTGATCATGCTCCGACAGGACCCGTTCGACCTCCGCACAATAGATGTTCTCGCCGCCCGAGATCACCATATTCTTCTTGCGGTCGACGATGTTCAGAAGCCCGTCGCGGTTCATCTCGCCGATGTCGCCGGTGTGCAGCCAGCCGTCACGGATGGCATCGGCGGTCGCATCGGGATCGCCGACATATTCCGTCATCACGCAGGGGCTGCGGACAGCGACCTCGCCGGCTTCTCCCGGTCCAACGTCCTGGCCGAAAGCATCGACGAGGCGAACCTCGACGCTTGGTAGGATTCGCCCGCAGGTGGTTGGGTTGTCGAGAAATTCGCGTCCCCAGATAGACGCGACGTAACCCGCCGTTTCGGTACTGCCGTAGGTATTGCCTAGCATGCAGACTTGCATGCGTTCGGCGATTTCCCGCGTCAGTGCCGGCGATATCGCGGCGGCGCCGCTCGAGATGAAGAGAATACGGCCGATATTGGCCGCTCCGGCCTGAGGCGAGCGCAGCAAATCCCACAGCATGGTGGGGACGAAGCCCAATCGCGCGACGCCTTCGCGCTCGATCATTCGCAGGACCGCCTCAGGATTCCATTTGCCGAGCAGAAGCATTCGCGCCCCGAAATAGAGACAGCGCAGGAATGGCACGATGCCGCCGAGATGGAATAGCGGGCCTGCGATGATCGTCGGCGACCGGTTGGACGATTGCGGAGGCGCGATCATGCGACGGAATTCCTGCTCATAGCAGCGGTCCGCCGCGGCCCCCATCAGGCCGGCCAAACCGACCGCATGAGCGAGGGCGCCGTGACTCTGAAGCGCTCCCCTCGGACGGCCGGTCGTGCCCGATGTGAACAGCACGACCGCTCCGTCCGATGGGCCGATCGGCGCTAAGGTGAGCTGCATCGCCGGATCGGGTTGGCTGATCATGTCGAAAAGCGCATCCCGTCCGCTGCGAACAAAGGCCTCGCCACCGCTAAGCAAGATCCGCGGACAAGGCTGGGTCATGCCCGTTTCGGCGAGCAACGCCGCCCGTTCGGCATCCATGATCGCGAGCCGGCATCCCGTCCGCTCGATCGCGTCGCGGAGCTCGTCGGGCGCGCCGCGACTATTGACCAGCACCGCAATGCCGCCAACCGACGTGACCGCGATAAAGGCGATCATCCATTCGACGCGGTTCGCCATCGCCAGGGCGACATAGGTGCCGCGCGCAACACCGAAACGCTTGGCAAGCTCGCGCGATAGCGCGGCGGCGCGGCCGAAGACGGTCTCGAAACTCGTCGCCACGCCTTCGGCGATTGTCATCGTCTGCGCGCCATGTTCCAGCGCGTGGCTATAGAGTTCGATCAAGGTCGCAGGATGCCTCCGGAACGCCTTGCGTCCCTCTCGACGCACGAGCTCGAACGGCCCTCCTGGGACGCTTAGGTGGGCGGCAATCGAGCCTTCGGCCGTAAAGATCATCGTGATGCCGCTTCCCGCCCTACCTTCGCTTCGTCGCTGCCAAGTTGATCCGACAGACCTCGCAATAGTATCACTTGCTATGGGGTTAGCAAGTTAGTTATATCCCTACAGCGCGAAGAGCCATGAGGAGGATTCACCGTTGCCGTCAAAACGAACGTATCGCTGCCCATTGCCGATTCCCTTCGGCTGGTTCGCGGTCGCGCGCGTCGATGAAATTGCGCCCGGCTCGGTCAAGATTCTCCGCTATTTCGAAACCGAATTCGTCGTATGGCGGGGCAAGGACGGCAAGCTGCGCGCCACCGACCCCTATTGCCGGCATCTCGGCGCCCATCTCGGCCATGGTGGCGTGGTCGTCGGCAATGACCTGGAATGTCCGTTCCACAATTGGCGCTATGACGGTACGGGGGCGGTGGTGGACATCCCCTATACGCGGATCCTGCCCAAGAGGGTGCGCAGGCCGTCCTTCCTGCAATCCTGGTCCGTCGCCGAAACGAACGCGCTGATCTATGCCTGGTATCACCCGGATAGGACCGGCCCCCTCTGGCAGCCCGAACCCTCGGAAGAGATCATGAGGGAAGGCTGGACGCTCTTCGAGCAGTATGAATGCGAGATCGCCGTCCATATCCAGGAGATCACCGAGAACGGCGTGGATTATCCGCATTTCCGCTATGTCCACGGCACCAAGTCGCTGCCCGAGCCGAATTGGAGGATCGACGGCTTTCGACGGTTGAGCACCGCTGCGGCCAAGATGGAGACGCCACGCGGCATTGTGGATGGGCAGATCCAGTCGCGCAGCCTGGGCCCCGGCCAGTCTTTCGTGCGACTTACCGGCATTTCCGATGTGCTGCTTCTGAATTCGCTGACGCCGATCGAGCGCGAGCGCACCCATGTCCGGTTCGATTTCTACCGTCCGCCCGACACAGGCGCATCAGCCGCGCGCGCCGCCCAGGCACTCGCGCGCAACATCATCCATCAGCTCGAACAGGATAGGGTGATCTGGGAGAACAAGCAGTATCAGCCGAAGCCGGTCCTGTGTAACGGTGACGGTCCGATCCTGGCCTATCGCCGTCAATATGCGCAGTATTACGTCGGCGGCACCAAATCGGCGGCAAAAACCGCGAACCGGTGACGCTCAGCCGCGGGCAGGCAACATCCGGCGTTCCAGATCCGCAATGAAAATCTCGCCGAAGCGGCGAAGATCATAAGCTTCCGGCTTTACGAGCCACTGGAGGCCGAAGCCGCGGAGCGTGGCGTGGATAAGCCAAGCCATATCCTGAGGATCGATGTCGGCGCGGATTTCTCCATGTTCACGGGCATAGTTGATATACTCGGCGAACCGCCCCTGTGCGCCAGTGACCAGTTCCCTCACTTTAGAGCGAAGCTCGGGCCACGCCTCATCGGAATCCGTGCAATAGGTTTCCTGCACAATCAGATAATAGGCTCGCGCGTATTCTATGCGGGTTTCGACGAGGTGAAGCCAATCACGGATCGCGGTGATCAATGCGTGTAGACCGCCCTCGGGACCGATATCGGGTAGCCGCGGCGTCCAAGCCTCGCCGATTATCGCCTCGGCGCACCGGCACAGCAGATTGCTCTTCGTCCCGAAGAGATGGGCCGGCAAGCCGCGGCTGTAGCCTGCGCGTGCGCCCACTTCGGCCAGGGTCATCCGCGCGACCCCGCGCTGGGCAATCACCTTAAGCGCCGAATTGAGAATTTGGGTCTCTGATTTCCGACGTCGTTCCGCTTGGGTCTGGCGTTGCCGCACCTCCCCTTCAGGCGGTGGCGACACGACCGTTTTACTGGCTTTCATGCCCGAAATCTCCAGCTGCACTCTCGAGTCCACGCCCGAGATACAGAACTTCTATGCTGCTTAGAACCGATACTATGTCTATGGGACATTAAAGACCCGCGCGGCGTTCTCGCGCAGAAATTTCGGCCACACCGCGTCCGAGAAGGGAACCTTCTCCAGCTCGGCAAAAATGCGATCGAGTGTCAACCCGGCGGGGAAATAGCCGGCATACATGATTTTGTCAGGCCCTCTCTTATTGGCGAAGTCTATGATCGCCTTGGGGTAATGCTTGGGGGCGAAAGCACTCGTGCTGTAATAGAGGTTCGGCCATTTCAGCATCAGCTTGATTGCAAGATCGACCCACGGTTCGGCGCCGTGGCGCATAACGAATTTGAGTTCCGGGAAATGCCAGCAGACTTCGTCGATGAACTCGACCTTTTGCGTTGCCATCGGGATACGCGGCCCGGGAACACCGACATTGACCAGAATCGGGATCTCCAACTCGCAACAGGCCGTATAGATCGGATACATCTGCTGACCATTGATGGCGATTTGCGCGAGGGAGCCGGCCGGAAAATAGGACACCGCCTTGAT
>JAQGIF010000147.1 GCA_028291345.1 Rhodospirillales bacterium
GTTCGCATTCGGAGAGCAATTCGACGACGACCCGAACCAGTCCCAACTAATACGCCGCTAAACAGCGACAAAAGTAACCCCCCGCGACCGAAAGGTGGCGGGGGCAGTTTTCACCCGTGGTGACGAACAAAATAGCGCGTCCCAAGATACCCTGGATGTGAGAACAGATCGGCAGTACGGCAAGAACAACCGTCAGGTATTTGACTCACGTAAAAGCAAAGGTTAGTCAGATTGACTTGAATTGCCCAAAGCCGCGTTTCTTGTATTACAGAAATATGATTTTAATGCGATTTTAAATTTAATTATTTTATTGGCGCTATCATTGCAACAAACGGGAAGGAGCGGCCTTTCAGCAAAAGCGAGCCCATCGCCGTAAGCACCTCACCATGCTTAAGTGCACCGTTGAGTTCGTGGCGAAACGGCGTACTGGTTATGCCCTGGCCGTTCATATAATTGATGAAGGCATCGACGACCTCGTCGGCTGGCTGATCCATCAGATTTGGAGGCCCGAGAAACTCGAATGTATTCTCGCCCCCGTCACCATAGGCCATCAACGTCGCCTTATAGCGCGCGGTCTCAACAGTTGGTGGATTGTCGCCCAGCAAGTGCAGGAATTTCGGCCGATTGATCATGAGCGCAGCCTCGCGTCGGTGGGGCTATTCACATTTAACTATAAAACACAGTCACACAAAATCAAAGGTAAAAGTAAATAAAATAAATATCAAATATAAATTTTATATCTGCACTTTTATCCCAACCTCAAAAACATGTTCCTCGGGGATATTTAGGAAATCCGTCAGCCGCACACCGACTTTGCTCATCATGCTGAAAACATGCCACAGCACGAGCGGGAAGTGAGATCTGCGCGGGCGGCGAACGACGTGCTCGTAGGCCACCATGTAGTGTATCTCTTGCTTCGCGCAATCAAGGCCCAAGCGCACCAGGCCTTTGACATAAGCAGGCAGATCCGGCGTCTGAAGAAAGCCAATTTTAACGATGACGCGATAGAAACCATGTTGGAGATTTGTAATCTCGAATCGTTCGCGCGCGTGGACAATGGGCCTGCCGACAGCTTCGATCGTCATCAGGATCACGTTTTCGTGCAACACGCGATTGTGACGCATCTGCTGGATCAAAAGCGGGCTGGTATGCCGCTCGGCCCGCGTGAAGACTACGGCACAGCCAGGTATCCGCGTTATGCACTGGTCATCCACGACAGCGAGGAATTGATCGAGCGGAATGGTCATCTCGTCCAGGCGGCGCTGCACCTGTATTGCGCCGCTTCGCCAGGTCAGCATGAGTGTGGCCAGGAGGCTGCCGACGACCACTGGATACCAGCCGCCATCGACAAACTTGGTCACATTGGCGTGGAGGAATGTCGCGTCGATGACCACGAATGTGCCGGCAAGCAGCAGGGCGGCCGGCAGCGGCCAGTGCCATCTTTTCCGGAAGAAATTGTAGAGCAGGATGCTTGTGACCAGCATCGTCGCCGAAACGGCAATGCCATATGCGGCGGCGAGATTGGTCGAGGTGCGAAAACCGACCACCTCGAGGATCGCCGCCGTCATCATCGCCCAGTTCACTGCGCCGATATAGATTTGCCCCTGATGGCGGCCGGACGTCGATCGGATTTGCAGGCGCGGCATCAGGTGCATCTGCATGGCCTGCCGGGTCAGCGAAAACGCACCGCTGATCATCGCTTGACTGGCAATGACCGACGCGACCGCGGCCAGGATGACGAGCGGGATAGCCGCCCATCCCGGCGCCAGTTCGAAGAAAGGATTGGATGCTTTTTGAGGATCGGACAGCACCAGCGCGCCTTGCCCGAAATAAGACAGCAGAAGCGCCGGCATGACGAGCCCGAACCAGGCGCGTCGTATAGCGGGCGCACCGACATGGCCCATATCCGCATAGAGCGCCTCTCCACCCGTCAATGCCAGGAAAGCCGAGCCAACCACCGCCGAAGTCATCTTGCCGCTATGCGTCAGGAAATTGATGGCATAGCGGGGATCAACCGCCGCCAGGATGGCCGGGGTCCTCAATATCTCGACCAAGCCCATGAAGCCTATGGATGAGAACCAGACGATCATGATGGGGCCAAATAAAGACCCGATATCGCCCGTCCCGCGGAACTGGATCGCAAACATCCCGACCAATACTATCAATGTCAGTGGCAGCACCCATGCCGAAAGGGAGGGCGCAGCCACCTTCAATCCTTCCATCGCCGACAAGACAGAGATTGCAGGCGTGATGATGCCGTCCCCATAGATGAAAGCGGCGCCGATGACCGCCAATATCAACAGAATCGGAAAGCCCTTACGTATCTGCTGCGGCGTCAGCACCAGGGAAAGGAGTGTCAGAGTACCTCCCTCGCCTTCGTTATCGGCACGCATCACGACCGAGACGTATTTAAATGCGATGACGAAAAGAATCGCCCAGAAGATCAGGCTGACGATGCCGAGGACGTCGTTATGTGTCGGCAGCGCGTGACCGGTCGCGCCCAACGCCACCTGAAGCGCGTAAAGCGGCGATGTGCCGATGTCTCCATAAACGATTCCAAGTGCGGTTACCGTGGGAAGCAACCATTTCTTCCCTTGGTGACGATGTGGATGCGTTACGGGCTCCGCCAGCTCGCCAGCCGCCAAATCCGGTCGCGACATCAACTCACCTCGTTCGGAATTCTTCGAATTCATCATTGCTGAATGTGGTTTATAGTTCCGGCCGGATAGCAATGCATGGATTGACGTGGTGCGCCAGTGACCCGGACTGTCAAGCCAAATCCAACCCCGTCCGCCGCAACGCGGCGGCTGGAACGCGTGTAGCACCGGCGACCAACGACATGATACCGGGAAGCCGGGACGCCCCCCAGCTGATCAACCCCCTTCCCAGAGGATGGACGGAAGCGATGGACAAGGCGGTCGCGCAGCGGACCGGCATGATGATATCGCGCGCCATCCGGCGCTGGTAGGCAATGGCAGTGCTTCCTTTCAAAAAATATGCCGCCGCAAGCCGCGCGCTATGCAAGGCGATCGACATGCCATCGCCCGCAAAGGACGGAATCACGGCCGCCTGATCGCCAAGCCGCCAAAGCGCATCACCCCGTCTGCGCACATAGCCGTACGGAATGGACGATATGGCGAGCGGCCGGCCCCAGCAGGGCTGCGCGCCATGTATCCGTTCGGCCAGGGATGGGCAATCGGCACCCATGGCATCCAACAATGCCGCCCATTGCTGCCCTAAAGCCGCATAGCGTTTTCGCCTGACCAGGAGGCAAAGATTGGCAAGACCGCCTTCGACCGGCTCGAGCCCCGCATAGCCGCCACGAAAGAGCGACAATTCCACATGGCCCGCCAGGAGCGCCGTCTGTGCCGGGGACAGGCGCAGATGCATCTTGAAGCCGATCAGGTCCGATTGCCAGCCTGCCGGTCTGGCGAATCCGCGCAGATCATGCTTGCCGGTGGCAAGGAAGGCAGCGCGCCCTCGAACGCTCTCGCCGACCGCCAGCCGAGCCTCCCATCCATCCTGGCAGGACTCGAGCGGCCGCGGCTCGAGCGATTGTACGCGTGTGCCCCGCTTGATTTCAGCACCCGCTTCGGCTGCCCGGTTGAGCAGCGCGTGGTCTAAAGCCCGCCGCGACAGGCTGAGGGCGGGAAACGGCAGCCTCACGGTCACAACGTCGCCAGCGCTCGCCAGCCTGACGCTGTGTATATGGCAGGCACCGAGCGCGGGGAGATCGATACCGAGCGCCTCCAGATAGAGGATCGCCTCGCGGCTCAAAAACTCGCCGCAGACCTTGTTATGCGGGTCCGCTTCCCGTTCGAGCAATACGACCGAGCAACCCGCCTCGGCGAGAGCGGTCGCCAGTGCTCCTCCAGCCAATCCACCGCCGACGACTAGGGCGTCCGCGGCCCCACGCGTCACGCGCGAACCCGCGCGACGCACAGGCGGAACGGTGTCCACCATTCGATCTTGGCGGCATTCGGCGCAATTCCGGCCCGCGCGATCAGGCGGCGCCAATCCGCGGCGACAAACGAGCGGGCGATCGAAATCGGCCCGTCATGCTGGACGAAGCGATGCCAGCGCGCGAGCCGGGACCAGATTCGGAAGAAATGATAGGGCAGCTTATGGCGGTGCAGGTCGCTCACGAACCAGCCCAGTCTCGCCGTGTCTTCCATCCAGGCGAGAAAACGCACGAGCCCATCGTCGTCGAGATGGTGGGTAAACTGCGAGCTGACGATCAAATCGATTCCGCCAGTGGGCGCGTAATCGAAGAGACTGGCCGTCACCCAGCGGATCGGCCGGCCGGGTGTAGTCGCGGCGGCCGACGCGGCCGCGGACCACGGATTCAGATCGACGCCGGTCAGATCGACGGAAATGCCGTGTTTCGCTGCCCAATCGTCGATTTTGCGCAACATTCCGCCATAACCGCTGCCGACATCGACCACAACCAACGGCCGGTCCTTGGGCAGAACGCCGGCGGCCAGCAAACGGTCCATGAACGCCATCATCGGCCGATAGGTCATTGTCCAGAGATTGACCCGCTCGAGATCGGCGAGGCAGTCGCGAAACTCGTCGAAGCCGGTGACTTCGGTGTCCATCAGCTCGGGCGTCGAGGATCGGCTGGAAAAATCGAGCGCGGCCATGACGGATGATCCTATCCAGCCGTCCGGAACAGCATCGTTTCAGCGGTGAGGCCCGGTCCGAAAGCCATGGCGCAGCCCTGGCCGCGCGGATGATCCGGTTCAAGCATCTTCTTCAGCACGAACATGATCGTGGCCGACGACATATTGCCGTAGCGCTCAAGGATAGCCCGAGAGGTCGATAGCGCCCTGGGTCCCAACGCGAGCGCGCCCTCGACGGCGTCCAGCACCGACCGGCCGCCGGGATGAATCGCCCAGAGATCGATCGCCTCAGCCTGCCGGCCGGCCAATATCTCCTTAGCCTTGAGCTTGAGCCCCTGAGCTATGGCGCCGGGAACCTGTCCCGACAGGAACATGTCGAAGCCGAGTTCGCGTATATGCCAAGTGATGAGGCCGGTCGTCTCAGGTACGAGAACCGCATGAAAGCGATCCAATGCCAACCCAACGGGATCGGCCGTCACAAGCGAGGCTGCGGCGCCGTCGCCGAAGACCAGGAACGACAGCACCTGTTCGAGATCGTCGGTTTCCTGGAGATGCAAGGTACACAGCTCGAGCGACAGGATCAGCACCCGCGCCTTGGGCTCCGACCGCACGATGTGACGCGACAGTTTCAGCGCGTTGATCGCGGCGTAACAGCCCATGAAGCCGACCACGGTGCGTTCCACCGAAGGATGCAGGCCGCAGCGCTCGACCAATTCAAGATCGAGCCCCGGCGCGGAGAAGCCTGTGCAGGTCGTGATGATGACATGGGTGATACTGCGCAGCGCCTCGGTATCCAACCCCAGACCCCCCACGGCGCGCTCCGCCAGCGCGGGCGCCGCGGCCTCATAGCGCCGCATCCTGTCCGCGGTGGATGGAAAATTGCCGCGCGTAAAAAATCCGGCTGCATCGACCGACGGGCCTTCCGGCTCGACAGCCGGCGTCAGCGACGACCATCTGTGGGATATCTGAGCGCGATCCGACATGCGGTCGAACAGGCGGCGGCGGCGATCGTCCAGCAGCGTGCGTGCGAAACGGACGAATGCTGTGTGAACGTCATGCTCTGGCACCGCCGTGGCGATCCGATTGATATAGGCGGTGGTCAAGAAACAGCTCCTCCTGCCCACAGCTCATTCATACTCACGGACGATCGTGATCTGCTCTGCAGGACTTCCATCCCCGAGACGCGCGGGCGTACGATCCTATTCCGGGCGCGGCGCAAAGTCACAAACTGATATGCATGGCGATACCGTGACGCAGCGCCATCGCGCAATCGCGGTTTTCCACGATCAAAAGAGCTTACGGACTTGACGTCGACAGGGATGGGGGGATATAGAGCCGCCTCATTTCAAGGACTACAGGTGTTACTGTGAAGCGCACATACCAGCCGAGCAAGCTGGTGCGGGCACGCCGTCATGGCTTCCGCGCTCGGATGGCGACCAAAAATGGTCGCGAGGTATTGGCTCGCCGTCGTGCGAGGGGCCGCAAGCGCCTCTCCGCGTAAGGAGAGTCAACTTGCCCGCTGCTCTCCATCGCCTCAAAAAGCGCAGCGAATTTCTCGCCGTGGCAGCGGCAAATCGACGGTGGACGACCCTCGGGCTCGTTCTCCAGGCTCGGCCTCATCCCAACAATATTTCAGGCAGCGATGAAACGCTCCCCGTCGCCGAACTGCGACATACGGGCGAATTGCGCGTCGGATTTACGGCGACCAAAAAGATCGGCAACGCGGTCGTGCGCAACCGCGCCCGCCGCCGGTTGCGCGCCGCGGTCAGCGATGTGCTGAAGGGCTCGAATACCGCATCCGCCGATCTCGTCGTGGTCGCGCGGCAAGGGACGATCAAACGTCCCTATGCCGATCTCAAGAACGATCTTGTGACCGCTCTGGGGCGGCTCGGGATCGTACGATGACAAATATCACGGCGGCGGGCACGGTCGGGCGAATGATGATCTCGATCATCAAAGCATATCGGCTACTGGTCTCTCCCTGGTTCGGCGCGGCATGCAGGTTCACGCCAAGCTGTTCCAACTATACGCAAGAAGCGATCCGTCGCTATGGTGCCGTACGCGGCACATGGCTGGGCGCGCGGCGGATTGCACGGTGTCACCCCTGGGGCGGCAGCGGCTATGATCCTGTCCCTTGCGACTTAAGACATGCGGCACATATTCACGACGCGCCCAAAGTCCAAGAAGCGCCCTGGGGCTGATCCGCGACGCGCCGATCGCCCGGAACTTTGAGAAGTCCCTATGCAAGACCAACGCAACCTCTTCCTGGCGATTGCCCTCTCGCTGCTTGTCGTCGTCGGATTTCAGCTCCTGCAGCCCAAGAAAGTCGTGAATCCGATTCCGCCAGCGGCGACGAGCCCGGCTCAATCAATCGTGGTGGAAAGCTCCGCCCCGCAGATCGACCGTGCGGAAGTGCTGGCTGAGGCGCCCCGGATCAAGATTGAGACGCCGAAGCTTCACGGTTCCTTGTCCCTGGCCGGCGGTCGGATCGACGATCTGGTGCTGGCCAACTATTATGAGACCATCGAGCGGAAAAAGCTGGTCACCTTGCTGTCGCCGGCAGGCTCCGTCGAACCCTACTTTGTCGAGTTCGGCTGGACGGCGCCCGCCAACGTCCCTGTGCCCAATAGCCAAACGATCTGGACCCAGTCCGGCAGCCAGACGCTGACGCCCAGTTCGCCGGTCACGCTGACCTGGGACAATGGCGCAGGGCTGACCTTCACCCGCACGATCTCGGTCGACCAGGATTATCTGTTCACCGTCAAACAGATGGTCGCCAATCACGGCACGGGCCTTGCGACACTCAAGCCCTACGGGACGATTGTGCGCGCCAATCCGCCTACCGACACAGGAGCGGGTGGCGGCTCATCGCCTACTCTCGCCGGCTTTTATGGTTCGGGTCTGGATGAGGTCAGCTACAAGGATCTCGGCAAGCAGGGCACGATCGAACATCAGACGACCGGGGGCTGGGTCGGCATGAACGACAAATATTGGCTGGTCGCGGCGGTTCCACCGAAGGACCAGCCCACGGCCCTGACCTTGCGCGACACGAAAGTTGGGGACAAGAACCGGTACTCTGCCGAATATCATGCCGATGAGGCGCAAGTCGCGCCGGGCGCAACATTCGAAACCACCGCGCTCGTCTTTGCCGGCGCCAAGGAACAGAATGTTCTCGCCGGATACGAAGAGAAGCAGGGCATCTCAAAGCTGGAACGCACCATCGACTTCGGCTGGCTTTATATCCTCGCCAAACCCTTCTTCATCGCGATCCATTATATCGCCCAGCAGGTCGGCAATTTCGGCGTCGCAATTCTCATCTTCAATGTGCTGCTGAAGATCATTCTCTTCCCGCTGCAGGACCGGTCGTTCCATCAGATGGCGCGGATGAAGGATTTGCAGCCAAAGATCGCCGCACTGAAGGAAAAATACGGCGACGACAGGGAGAAGATGGCGACGGCGCAGATGGAACTTTTCAAGAAAGAAAAGATCAATCCGGCCTCGGGCTGCCTGCCGATCCTCGTGCAATTGCCGATCTTCTATGCGCTCTACCGGGTGCTAAGCACGACAATCGAGATGCGCCAGGCGCCGTTCTTCGGCTGGATCCATGACCTGTCCGCGCCGGATCCGACCACGATCTTCAATCTGTTCGGGCTGATCCCCTGGACACCGCCTGAGTTCCTGATGCTGGGCGTCTGGCCGCTGATCTATGGCGGCACGATGTTCCTGCAGCAGAAGATGACCCCGACCCCCACGACCGACCCGACGCAGCAACGCATCATGCTGATGATGCCGCTGGTGTTCATGTTCTTCTTCGCGCGTTTCCCAGCCGGTCTTACGATCTATTATTCCTGGAATGCCGTGCTGACGATCGCCCAGATGGCGCTGATCCGCCACCGGTCGAACAAGCGGCAGGCAGCGGCCATAGGGAAGGCATAGGCTATGCCGGAAGTCTCCGGGGTTAAGCTCGGCGACGAGTGGACATTTATCACCGGCGCGGCTGATCCCGGGGGCCTGCCGCCCCTCGGCTTGCCTGAGATCGCTTTTGCCGGCCGTTCGAATGTCGGCAAGTCCAGCCTGATCAATGCCGTCGCCGGACGCAAGGCGCTGGCCCGGGTGTCCAACACACCAGGCCGGACGCAGCAGGTCAATTTCTTCGCTGTCGACGAAACCATGATCGTCGTGGACCTGCCTGGCTATGGCTATGCCGCCGCGCCGAAAGATACGGTCGCCGGTTGGACCGACCTGATTCGCCTTTATCTCAAGGGCCGGGTGACCCTGCGCCATGTCCTGCTGCTGATCGACGGGCGCCATGGCGTAAAGCCTAACGATCATGAGATCATGACCATGCTCGATCGCGCGGCCGTGCCCTATCAGATCATCTTGACCAAGGCGGACAAGGTTGGTGCCGCGGCGGCCGAGCGGACACGCAAGGCGACCGAAGCGGCCCTGCTCAAGCATCCCGCGGCGCGGACGCATGCATTACTGACCAGTTCAGAGAAGGGCACAGGCATTGCTGAATTGCGCGAGCTGATTCTGAAGCTCGTCGCCCAATAGGTAGACGATCATGGGGCCTGTGGGTTTCTTCGATGGTGAACCTAATTTGGTAGCCCTCGTCACCGGGGCTGGTTCGGGCATCGGGGCCGCAACGGCGAGACGGCTGGTCAGCGAAGGCATCCGCCGGCTGATCCTGACCGACCGTGACGAGGCAGCCGCGGCCACCACCGCCGGGTCGCTCAATCTCGACGACCGCGACGTTATGACCGCCGCCTTTAATGTCGCCGATGAAACCGCTTGGAGCACCAATTGCACGGTTATCCGAGAGCGGTTCGGCCGGCTGGACTTCGCCGTGGCCAATGCCGGCGTGACCAGCGGCGGAAAGATCGCAGAATCAGCTTTCGGCGAATGGCGCCGCGTGATGTCGACGAATCTCGATGGCGTCTTTCTCACGCTGAAGAACTGCATGCAGCTGATGGAAGAAGGCCGCCAGGGCGGCGCGGTCGTCGTTGTGTCGTCGGTGTCAGGCGTCAAGGCCGAAGTCGGCACAGCCGCCTATGGCGCATCGAAGGCCGCGGTTCTGCAACTGGCCAAGGTCGCCGCCAAAGAGGGCGCGGCAGCTCGGATACGCGTCAACAGCATCCTACCGGGCGGAACCGAAACACCGATCTGGCGGGATGTCCCATTCTTCCGCGATCAGCTCGCCAAGACCGGCGGCGAACAGGCCGCCTTCAACGCCATGGCGGCGATCTCCACACCGCTCGGGCGCTATGCCAAGGCTGATGAGATTGCCGGCCAGATCGCATTCCTGCTGTCCCAATCCGCTGCAACAATTACCGGAGCGGAATTGGTGAGCGACGGCGGCTACGCGATCTAACCTATCTATTGGGCTAGCTATCTACTGGACTAGCCATCTTCTTGGTTAGCCATCCTCCTTGAGGCCGCGCGGCCCAGGCGTTACACCACTGCTCACCCTGCGACGACTCTAGGACTGCCGGTCATGGATGATAATACGCGCGACCAGTTTCTGCAGAAGGCCGAAACGCTTGCGGAAGCCCTGCCGTTCATGCGCCGCCATGCCGGCTCAACCTTTGTCATAAAATATGGCGGTCATGCCATGGGCGACACATCCGCTGCCAAGCAATTCGCCGCCGATGTGGTGCTCTTGAAACAGGTCGGCATCAATCCGATCGTCGTCCATGGCGGTGGCCCGCAGATTGGTCAGATGCTGGACCGGCTGAAAATCCAAAGTTCATTCATCGACGGCCTGCGCGTCACCGACGCCGCGACCGTCGAGGTGGTCGAGATGGTGCTGTGCGGGTCGATCAATAAAGCGATCGTCAGCGCGATCGGCGATGCCGGTGGCATGGCGATCGGCCTATCCGGCAAGGACGGCCGGCTGATCATGGCCCGCAGGCTGCGCCGCACTACGCGCGACCCCGATTCGAATATCGAGAAGATCCTCGATCTGGGCTTTGTCGGCGAACCGCAGCAGATCAATACCGAAATCCTGGAAAGCTTCGAGGATTCGGACGTCATTCCCGTCGTTGCGCCTATCGGCATCGGCAAGAATGGAGAAACCTACAATATCAATGCCGATACGGCGGCCGGCGCGGTGGCCGGCGCCATCGGCGCGACGCGTCTGCTGCTGCTCACCGATGTCGTCGGCGTCCTGGATAAGGACAAACAGTTGATCCCCAGCCTGACGGCAAGCCAGGCGCGCATGCTGATTGCCGACGGCACGATCTCAGGCGGCATGATCCCCAAGATCGAAACCTGCCTGGAGGCGGTGGATCAGGGTGTCGACGCGGCGGTTATTCTGGATGGTCGCGTACCGCATGCCCTGCTGCTCGAGATATTCACCACCGGCGGCGCCGGCACCATGATCTTGCGCGAATAGGAGCAGGCGCCCGTGGCCTTTGCAATCGAACCGCTGTCGCTGGCACTGGGCCTGGTGTTCGGCGCCGGCATTGCTTGGCTGGCCTTGCGCGGCAGCGGAGCGCGCGCGGCGGCCGAAGCGAAGCTTGTCATCGAACAGGAGCGCGCGGCGCTGGCCGACCGGTTGGCGGCGGAGTTCAGGAAGCTGTCGACCGACGCGCTGGGCCAGAACAACCGGCAGTTCCTCGATCTCGCCAAGACCCAGTTCGACGGGTTCCAAGCGGCGGCCAAGGGCGACATCAATCAGATATTGCAGCCGGTGCGGGATTCGCTGGCCAAGGTCGACAAGCAAATATCCGACATCGAAAAGGATCGCGTAGGCGCCTATGGCAAGCTGTCCTACCAGGTCGAGGAGATGGCGAAGCACCATCTGCGGCTGGGCAGTGAGACCCAGAAGCTGGTCAATGCCATGCGCAACCCCGGCGTGCGCGGCCGCTGGGGCGAATTGCAGCTGCGCCGGGTGATCGAGATGGCGGGCATGCAGGCGCATGTCGATTTCGTCGAACAGGCCAGCTTCGCGCTTGACGACGGCCGCCAGCGCCCCGACGTGATCGTCAAGTTGCCGGGCGGACGGACGATCGTGATCGATTCCAAGGTGCCGTTCGACCATTATTTCGAGGCAGCGACAGACGATCGCGAAAATATCGTCTGCGCCGACTCCGGGCGGCGGGAGGCGCTGCTGCGTCACGCCAAGGCGGTTCGAACCCACATGACCGATCTGGGCCGCAAATCCTACTGGGAACAGTTCAAGCCGAGCCCGGACCTCGTGGTCATGTTCCTGCCCGACGAAGGTTTCTTCAGCGCGGCGCTGCGGGTCGATCCGGGCCTTGTCGAAGCCGGCATCCAGAACCATGTCGTACCGGCAACCCCGACGACCTTGATCGCCCTGCTGCGCGCCGTCGAATTCGGCTGGCGGCAGGAAGCGCTCGCCGAGAACGCCCGCGAAATCTCCGAACATGCCGCCGAACTGTATAAGAGGCTGTCAAAGTTCGGTGAGCATTTCCAGCGGGTGGGCAAGGGTTTGACCGTGGCCATCGGCAGCTATAACGATGCAGTCGGATCGATGGAGCGCAACGTGCTGCCCAGCGCGCGCCGCATCAAGGAATTGAGGGCCGCGCATGACAGTACGGACATGCCGGATCTAACGATGATCGAGACCGCAGCGCGCCCGGTGAGCGCGCCCGAGCTGCTGAGCGCACCGGAGACCTTGGAACTGGAAGAATGAGCAAGCTGGACATTCTGATCGCCCCCGACCCCAGGCTGAAGCTGACCGCGAACCCGGTCGAAAATGTGGATGACGGCGTCCGCCGATTGATGGACGATATGCTGGAGACGATGTACGCCGCACCGGGCATCGGGCTAGCCGCGCCGCAGGTCGGCAAGGCCGTGCGGGTGATCGTGGTCGATATCGCCGACAAAGAAGAAGAACCGCAGCCTTATCGCATGGTGAATCCGAAGATCGTCCAGGCCTCGGACGAGCTGCGCGTTACGAATGAAGGCTGCCTCTCGGTTCCCGACTTCTACGCCGACGTCGAACGGGCCGATACCATCACCGTCGAATATCAGGACGAGACCGGCGCAAGGCAGGTTTTAAAGGCGGACGGCATGCTGGCGACCTGCATCGCGCATGAGATCGAGCATCTCGACGGAGTGCTGTTCGTCGACCACTTGTCGCTGGTCAAGCGGAACATAATCCTGCGCAAGCTGCAGAAGGCCAAGCGCGCCGGAACGATCTGACGATGCGTCTGGCCTTCATGGGCACGCCGCCCTTCGCGGCGCAGGCATTGGAGGCATTGATCGCCGCCGGTCATGAGATCGCCGGCGTCTACAGCCAGCCGCCGCGCCCCGCAGGGCGAGGGCACAAGCTTGTGCCCTCCGCCGTCCAGAAGCTGGCCGAGGCGCACGGCAGTCCGGTTCGCACGCCGGTCAAACTGCGCACGGCGGAGGAGCATGAGGCGTTCGCCGCCTTGAAGCTCGACCTTGCGGTCGTCGCGGCCTATGGGTTGATCCTGCCGCAGCCGATCCTCGATGCGCCGCGCCTCGGCTGCCTCAATATCCACGCCTCGCTGCTGCCGCGCTGGCGTGGCGCCGCGCCGATCCAGCGGGCTATATTGGCGGGAGATCGCGAGACCGGCGTCACCATCATGCGGATGGATGCGGGACTGGATACCGGCCCGATGCTGCTGAAACGCGCCGTGCCGATCGGGCGCTGGACGACCGCGACGGCTTTGACAGCCAAACTCGCCGATGTCGGCGCCGAACTAATCGTCGATGCCATCGCGCGGCTTGAAGCGGGCGATCTGCCGGATATTGTCCAGCCGCAAGAGGGTGTGACCTATGCCGCCAAGCTGGATCGCAGCGAGGGGACCATCGATTGGAACCTGCCTGCGACAGAACTGGATCGCAGGGTTCGAGCGCTGAATCCCTGGCCAGGTACGATCTTTAACCTGCGTAATGAACGTATCAAGCTGCTGGAGGCGTCGGTCACCGGGGGCGAAGGCCCGGCGGGTACTGTCCTTGACCCCGCCGAGGACGGCAGTCCAATCGTCGCTTGCGCCGCGGGGGCGCTTAAGCTGGTCACCTTGCAACGTCCCAGCCGCTCGGCGCAGGACGGTGCATCCTTCCTGCGCGGCTTCGCCCTACCGCCCGGTATTCAGCTAAGCGACGTCCGATCTTCCGTATGACGCGCTGGAAGCTGACGATCGAGCATGATGGCCGGCCCTATGTCGGCTGGCAGCGTCAAGCCACGGGCAAGTCGGTCCAGCAGGAGATCGAAGAGGCCATCGGCAAATTCTCCGGCGAGACGGTTCGTCTGCATGCGGCGGGCCGCACCGATGCCGGCGTGCATGCGCTGGGTCAGGTGGCACATTTCGATCTGGCGCGGCCGACGGACGGCAAGGTCGTGCGTGAGGCACTGAACGCCTATCTGCGCCCCCAGCCGATCTCCATCCTGTCGGCCGAGCAGGTCGGTCCGCATTTCCACGCCCGCATGTCGGCGCGGCGACGGCGATATCGCTATATCGTACTGAACCGCGAAGCCCGCCCTTCCCTGGATATTGGCCGCGCGTGGCATGTGCCCTACCGCCTGAATATCGCGGCGATGGGCGAAGGCGCATCCCACCTGATTGGCCAACATGACTTCACCAGCTTTCGCGCTAGCGAGTGCCAGGCCAAGTCACCGATCAAAACCCTCGACCGGTTAGACATCGCCTCGGACGACGCGAACCTGGTCTTCGAGGTTTCGGCCCGATCGTTCCTGCATCATCAGGTCCGCAACATGATCGGCACGTTGATCCTGGTCGGGCGCGGCAGGTGGCAGCCCGAACAGGTCGCCCAAGCCCTAGCCGCCCGCGACCGCCGCGCCGCGGGGCCTACGGCACCCCCGGATGGGCTTTACCTGGTGGGTGTCGATTATGCATAAGCGACCAATGACCGTCTCACCAACCAAAAGGCCATAAGCCATGCCGCCCAAACGAAACCCGCTGAACCTCAACCCGCTCCAGCTGAAAACGCTGACCCTGCTGCAGGCGTTGGCTGCGATCGATGTCCATGTGATCAGGCGGGAGGATGACGGATCTGTGCTGGTTGCCGGCATCCCCGCGCCGCATGGCGACCATTTCCATTTGGGCGACGCCACCGTCGCCAGCCGCGATGCGACGGGCCTCGGCAACCAGGCGGCCTGGGTCGCGTTGGAGCGCAAGGGGCTGATCGTGTCGCATTTCCCGCAGGGTGCGACCCTGACCGCCGCGGGACTGGCCTATGAGACCGGCCTCGGCGACGCGATCCTGCATCGGCATAGCGGGCATTAGGCTGGGTTAGCACTGCCCGGGAAATTCCGCTCCCACACATGCTGAAGTTTCGGCTGAGCATCGGCGGCGAGTGCAATGGCGGTGAGGCGCGGGCAATGTTCGGCAAACCAGCCACGGCGCGGGCGCCAGTGGGTCATCGCGGCGATATAGATGTCGAGCGCCGAGAAGTCTTCCCCCAGGAACCACGGGGCGCCCGCCTCCTGCTCCACGATGTGCCAGAGGCGCTTGGCGTAGTCATCGACACTTTCCCTGAATGCCATCTGCGCTGCCTCACCCGTCACGAAACGTGAAGGGTCGTCGGAGTAAGTGAAGGTGGGATAAATGTTGGTGACCAGGAAAACGAGCCAGCGCAAGAAGCGCGGCCGTTCGCCCTGCCTCGGTGGCGGGACCAGCGCACCATTGGTGATCTCAGCCAAATACAGGGTGATCGCAGCGCTCTCGGTCATCACCGATCCGTCAGGCATCACCAGCGTCGGCAGCTGCGCAACGGGATTGACCTTCGCCAGGCGCTCTCGCGCAGCCTCCGAAGCGAACAGATCGTCGACCTCCTCGATCTTGTACGGCAGGGCGTACCAGGCGAGTTGCGCCTCCGCCAGGACCGAGCCCCATCCTCGGCGGCCGAAGAGTTGATACATCCTGTTGCCTCCCTATTTGCCGCGCGAACTTCGACGCCACCATATACATGCGGCCGATTGAGCCGATAAGCAGGCAGGCGTAAGTTCGACGCGAGAGATCGCCGAAGAGCGACACCACGGAACGCGGGCGGGGAAAACAATGACCGAGAAAATCGTCCGCATCGGCGGCGCATGCGCAGGATGGGGCGACGGCACGATCGCGGTGCCACAGCTGGTCCAAGGCGGCGGCCTGGACTATCTCATTTTCGACTTTCTGTCGGAATTCTTCATGCCGGTACTGGGACGAATGCGCGGCATGAACCCCGCACTGGGCTATGCCACGGACTTCGCCGGCGCGCTGATCGCGCCCAGCCTGGCCGAGATCGCGCGGCAAGAAATCAAGCTCGTCGCCAATGCCGGCGGAGTCAATCCGACGGCCTGCGCCGCCGCCTTCGAGCGCATGGCGGCGGACGCCGGCGTAAAGCTCAAAGTCGCCTATATCGCCGGCGACGATCTGCTGCCTCGCGCCGGCGACCTCGCCGCCGCCGGCTATCGTGAGATGTTCACCGGGGAGGTTTGGCCCGACCGGCCGCTGACCGGCATCAACGCCTATCTAGGCGCGGCACCAATCGCGAAGGCTTTGGCGCGTGGCGCGGACGTGGTGATCACCGGCAGGATCGTCGATAGCGCCCTGGTTCTGGGACCGCTGATACATGAATTCGGCTGGACGCTCGACGATTACGACCGGCTGGCAGCGGGCAGCATCCTAGGTCACCTGCTGGAGTGCGGCGCGCAGGCGACGGGCGGGTTGTTCACGGATTGGCGGGAGGTGCCCGATTGGGCGAATATCGGCTACCCGATCGCCGAATGTCACGCGGACGGCAGCGCGGTCATCACCAAGGCACCCGATACCGGCGGCCTGGTCTCGGTGGGCACAGTGGCCGAGCAGTTGCTGTATGAGGTCGGCAATCCCCAGCGTTATCTCCTGCCCGATGTCACAGCCGATATGAGTGGAATCGTCCTCCAACAGATGGGCTCCGACCGGGTGCGCGTATCGGGTGCGCGCGGCGTGGCGCCCAGCGACCTCTATAAGGCCTGCGCCACATATGACGACGGCTGGCGCGGTGTCGTCGCCTTCCCGATCCGCGGCCCCGAGGCCAAAGCCAAAGCAGAGCGGGTGGCGCAAGAGGTGCTGAAACGGGTCAGCACCATGCTGCGCGATCGCAACGTCGCAGATTTCCGGCGGACGCTAGTGGAAATCATGGGAGCCGAATCCTCATACGGCGCGCGTGCGCGGCACCAGGACTCGCGGGAGGTGATCTGCCGGATCGCGGTGGAGCATGACGACAAGGACGCGATCAACCTGCTGTTCCGCGAGCAGGGCACCGGGTCGATCTCGATGGCGCCAGGCCATGTCGGCATGACATTGGGCGTGACGATGACCGAGGTGGCGCGGGTCTTTTCATTTCTGATTGCGAAAACCGAGCTGATGGCAACGCTGACTGCCGATGGCGAGACCGAAATGGTACCCGTCCCGCTGGAAGGCGGTTTCCGGCCGGAACTGGTCGCAGCCATACCGCCGATTCCCACCTCTATCGACTATAGGGACGGAGCGACCGTGCCGTTGCTGGCGCTGGCCTGGGTCCGCAATGGCGACAAGGGCGACATCGCGAATGTCGCGGTGATCGCCCGGAAGCGCGAGTACCTGCCTTATATCGCCGCCGCGCTGACGCCTGAGACCGTGCGCGATTGGTATCAGCATATGCTGCGCGACGGGACGGCCGGGGCAGTCGAGCGCTTTCACGTGCCGGGTATCGCGGCCCTCAACTTCCTGCTGCACGGGGCACTCGACGGCGGCTGCACCGCCAGCTTGCGTTTCGACCCCCTTGGCAAAAGCGTCGCCCAGGAAATTCTCGACTTTCCCATTCCGGTCAGCGCGGCGTTAGCCAAGTCGCTCAACGCCTAATCGTGAGGATTGCCCTTCCCGACGAATGCCATCGCTTCGCGGGCCAGGTCCAGCCAGTCGGCCATGGCATCCATTTTGACAACCACCCATTCCTTCATCACCCGGCCGTGGCCCGGGTCGAAGCGTTCGCCATCGCCCGAGTCGGATAGCCAATCGACGCGGGGTTTGGGCAGCTTCAATAAAAGCCCGCCCCTGCGCGGAACCGTCGCGAACAGCTTGCCGTCGATCTTCAAGCCATATTGGGCGAAACCACGCTTGGTCGCCTGGCTGACACCGGGCAAGCCCGTCAGGGCGGCGATGATGGCAGCGTAGCGTTCTTCAGAATCATTCATAAAACGATCTTTCACCGCTCCGATACAAACATCAGCTAAATTATAGCCAGCGTTCAACTCGTCTTGCAGCAGGCTTTCAACCACGCCGATTGCATGCTGATATACTAAATTTCATGTAAGTATATTTGGGCCGAAAACCTGACGATTATCCGCGCAACGAGCTATTGCGAATTCGGAGGTTCCGTCGGCGAAGTCAACCCGATCGTCGGATACAAACAGCCGCCGCCGTAACAATTCGGCCCGGGTCAATCGCC
>JAQGIF010000176.1 GCA_028291345.1 Rhodospirillales bacterium
TATTGTTGAACGGCGGCTGGCCACCGAGCCGAAAGAAGCCTTTAGGACCAACCTCGGCATGGCGAAGAAACCGGCCGCGTCCGCAGTGGTCCCAGATCTTGCTCCCAGCCCCGTCGTGGGCAGGACAGGTCCACGGGTAGTGACCGCCAATGGGCGCCGCACATGATTCCTTGCGTTTCCCGGCAGTGTTACAATTATCGGCTGGGCATTAGAGAAGGCCATGGTGGCAAATTTGATTTGGACGTCAATTCTTTATTTTTCCACGTCCACCATTGTGTTCTGCCCGGTAAGCCTCTCGCAGTTCGCGAAAATACCTGGCCGTCCTTGTTAGAACAAGCGCATTGCGTGTGTCTGAGATCGTATCTCCCCGTCAACGACAGGGTTCGCCTGACGAGCATCGAGGCGTGCCGCGGCGTGGCGGCAACGATGGTCTTGGCTAGCCACTGCGCACACACGCTCGGCGCTCCGACGAGTTTCGGCGCCGCTCCTTTTGGAACTTTTTTTCAGTTCGGCAGGTCAGGCGCCGATCTGTTCTTCGTCTTAAGCGGCTTCCTGATTTCCCTTATTCATTGGAGGGATATCGGGCGTCCGGATCGGCTTAAACACTATCTGGCGCGGCGCGATGAACTTCGAGTTTATCGGGGGTGTCATCGCTGGATGGTCGATTCAACGCAGGACAATTCACCGCCCTGAGCTTTTGCTCGGCCTGGGTCTCGTCATTTTTGCGGCCTTTGCCGTCGCCGAAGATTCGCGTTTGCTTTGGAGCAACGAGGACCATCTTTGGTACCCCGGTCCATCCTGGAATATTCTGATCCTGCGCAGCATGGGTTATGGCTTGGCTGGCGTCCTCATTATCCTCGGACTGTCCGCGCTGGAGGTACAAAGGCGGATCCGGGCGCCCGCACCACTGATCATGTTGGGCGATGCGTCCTACCTTTTATATCTCATCCACGTGCCTGCGCTGCTCATACTCGGCGCGAGCGAGCGATATCTGCATCTGCTGCGTTTCGTGCCCGCCTGGCTCTTGGCAGGGTTCTACGTGTTTTTGATTCTTGGGGGAGCGATTGTTCTCAATCGCGTTCTCGAACAACCGCTTCTGCGCTTCGTCCAGCCTAGACCAACTATCGCGGCGGTTTCAGCTCTAACCTAGACCTCCACGAGGCTAGAAGCTGATCAAACCCGCGCGCGATGACGGCAGGGAACCGGTCGGAGGGACTCAGCGGCGTGCGCGGGATTTCTTCCTGCCGAAACCCACCTTCTTGGCGAAGTCCGACCGGGCCTGTGTATAATTCGGCGCTGCCATCGGATAATCGACCGCCAACCCCCATTTCGCGCGATATTGCGCGGGTGTCAGGCCAAAGTTGGTACGCAGATACCGCTTCAGCATCTTCACTTTTTTCCCATCCTCAAGACAAATCAGGTAATCCGGGTTAATGGATTTCTTGGCTGATATGGCCGGAGCTTGCGCGGATGGCTTCTCAACAACTCCGCCTGCTAATCCGTCTAGCGATGCATAAACGGATGTAATAACATTTCGAATACTCGCCAGGGTCACTGGATTTTTTGCAACATAAGCTGCAACGATATCTGCGGTTCGACTCAGCCGCATCTGTTTCAACTTCGAATCAGGAACTGAATTATCCATGAGGACCCCGGAGGAAAAACTATGAAACAATGCAGGGCCCATTTAAAGCGATTGACTCGCCAAAAAGCAATAACCGTGGAAAAGCTCCCCTCGTATTTTCCCTATTATTTAGCTCATTCGACAACATCTGACCGTAAACTGGAATGTAATTCTAGTAATACAATTATACTTTTTAAAAGTGTTGAATTCGCGAATGACTTTGTGGTCCTGCACGGTGCAGCTTCCCCAACCCGCGACAGGAAAATCCTCCTTCCTCCACCAAGTAGACAAGTCCGGCGAATAATCGCTTGCCGTGCAATGTGAATTTCCGCAGAACTGGACGGATACATGCTCAGGGGGATCGGCCAGTGAAACTATATTTTGCCCGTGGTGCTTGCTCGCTTTCGCCGCATATCGCATTGGCGGAATCCGGCCTGGCATTCGAAATCGAAAGGATCGATCTACGTGCGAAGACGACGGAGACCGGTGGGGATTATCGGCAGATCAATCCCAAAGGCACGGTTCCCGCCCTGCTGCTCGACAATGGCGAGGTTCTGACCGAAGGACCGGCGATCGTCCAATATATCGCCGACCAAAATCCCGAGAAAAAACTGGCGCCGCCTGCCGGCACGCTGGCGCGTTATCGCTTGCAGGAGTGGCTCAACTATATCTCATCCGAGTTGCATAAGGGTTTTGCGCCCCTTTTTCGGCCCGGCTTATCGGACGCTGCGAAAGAGGCGACGATTGCCGCGTTCGAAACCAAGCTCGATTTCGTCGCGGATAAGCTAGAAGGCCAGGACTACCTGATGGGCACCGAATTCTCAGTTGCCGACGGCTATCTGTTCACGGTTCTGGGTTGGACCAAATATGCCGCAATCGATCTGGCGAGATGGCCGGCGATCAAGGCCTTTTCCGACCGCGTTGCGGCGCGCCCCGCCGTCCAGGCGGCGCAGCACGCGGAGGCATAATGCCTCGCCGCGATCAGTATGATCGCGGCATGCCCAGCACATGCTCCGCAACATAGGCCAGGATGAGATTGGTGGAGATCGGTGCGATCTGCATTAACCGCGTTTCGCGCCATTTGCGCTCAACATCATATTCCCGCGCGAAGCCGAAACCGCCATGGGTCTGAAGGCAGGCCTCGGCCGCGTGCCACGCCGCCTCCGATGAAAGCAGCTTGGCGATATTCGCGTCTTCTCCGCACGGGCGTCCACTTTCAAATAGTGCACAGGCGCGCCTCAGAACCATCTCGGCCCCTTGAAGTTCGGCATAGGCGCGGGCAATCGGGAACTGGACACCCTGATTCTGGCCGATCGGTCGCCCGAACACGACCCGCTCGCATGCATAGGCCTTGGCGGTATTCACGAACCAGCGACCATCGCCCAGCGTCTCGGATGCGATCAGAATGCGCTCGGCATTCATACCGTCCAGGATATAGCGAAACCCCTTGCCCTCCTCGCCGATCAGGTTGCGCGCGGGCACGCGGAGGCGGTCGAAGAAGACCTCGGTTGTATTGTGGTTGATCATCGCCTTGAGCGGCCGTATCTCAAGCCCGTTGCCGCGAGCCTCCCGCATGTCGACTAGGAAGACCGACAACCCTTCTGTCTTCTTACGCACCTGGTCCTGTGGCGTCGTGCGAGCCAGCAACAACATCAAGTCAGAATGGAAGGCGCGCGAGGTCCAGACCTTCTGCCCGTCCACAATGTAATCGTCGCCGTCGCGTACCGCACGGGTCTTCAGGCTGGTCGTGTCGGAGCCCGTGGTCGGCTCGGTCACGCCGAATGCCTGTAGCCTCAACTCGCCCGTGGCGATTTTCGGAAGATAGCTGCTTTTCTGCTCGACACTGCCGTGCCTGAGCAAGGTGCCCATAATGTACATCTGGGCGTGACACGCGCCGGCGTTGCAGCCGGCGGCATGAATCTCTTCCAGGATCGCCGAGGCTGCGCGCAACGGCAAGCCGGAGCCGCCATATTCCGCGGGGATCAGAACCGAGAGATAACCTGCCTTGGTCAAGGTTTGGACGAATTCGGTCGGATAAGCCTCCCGGGCATCGAGGTCGCGCCAGTACGATCCTGGGAAATCCGCGCAGATTCGCCGGATGGCTTCACGAATTTCGGGATAGTCCTCGCCCAATTCCAGCATCACGGGCGAACTGCCCGTAGCTTCATTCGTCATAGCAATGCCTTCGCAAAAACGTCGTCGGTATGCGCGCCCAGATCTGGTACGGGTTCGTTGCGCGCCGGACGCATGCCCTCGAAGCTGAGCGGCAGGCCGATGAAACCGAGTTTGCCATCGGCACTGCGCCGCAGAATATCGAGCGCGTGCGTCTGGGGATGAGCCACCACCTGACCCACCGTTTGAATGGGAGCACAGGGCACGCCAGCAGCTTCGATCACCGAGACCCATTCGCTGGTCGTCCGTTCCGACAACGCCGCGTTGAGCAGATCCTCCAGCACGGCGCGGTTTCCTACCCTGTCACCGTTCGTATGAAAGCGCGGGTCGTCGATCCATTCGGGATGACCGACAGCCATGGCCAGTTTCTGAAACAGGCTATTATTGCCGGCCGTAATAATCAGCATGGAATCTTTGGTACGATAACCGCCATAGGGGGCAATAAAAGGTGAGCCCGAACCCTGCAGCTTGGGCTCCTCTCCGGTCGCCGCATGAGCGGTGACATGATACAGCATCCACCCCAAGGCGGTTTCGAAAAGCGAAGTGCCGACAATGCCGCCTTTGCCGGTTTCGGTACGCCGCAACAAAGCCGCCAGAACGCCGATCACGATCCACATGCCCGAGCCCATGTCGATCAGCGACGTCCCGACCCGGATGGGCGGCCTGCCCTCCTCGCCCGTGACGCTCATTAGCCCGCCGAATGCCTGCATCAGCGGGTCGTAGCCCGGCCGGTCGGAAAGCGGGCCGGCCTGACCGAAGGCCGCTATGGTCGCGTGGACCAGACGTGGGTTCTCGGCCAGCAAAGCCTCCGCGCCGAAGCCGAGCTTCTCGGCCTGCCCGGGGCGCATATTCTGAATCAGCACATCGGTCTCGCCGACCAGCAGCTGCCGAAGCTGCGCGCGCGCCGCATTGTCGCCGAGATCGACCACGACCGACTGCTTGTTGCGATTGAGCGAATGGAAGATCGTGCCGACGCCCTCGTAAAAGGGAGGGCCCCAGCCCCGCGCATCGTCGCCCTTGCCGGGTTTTTCGATCTTGATGACGTTTGCCCCCAACTCCGCCAAAACCAGCCCGGCATAGGGTGCAGCGACGCTGCTGCCGAGTTCGACGACCTTGAGGCCCGCAAGCGGCAGCGCAACGAGTTGTTCGGCCATACGCTTAGGCGCCGATGGCTGTGCGCAGGTCGGCACGGAACTCCGACACTGTCGGTCCGCGGTTCGTGCGCCGGCGATAGATGCCGAGGCAGTCGTCGATCTTCGCGTTCATCTCCGCTTCGGTCGCCGGGCGGCGGGGCGAACCGGGATAGGAATCGATCTCGACATCGACGATCTGCTTGCCTTGTGACTCGATCCAGAGTTTCACGCTGCCATGATCGAGACCGACCATGATCTCTGCCTCGCGATCCTCCTCGGAAAGGTCGATCCGATTCATGAGCGCGCGAATATTCGGGCGGGACACCGCCGAATCCTCGAAGTCGGCCAAGGTGACCGCGCCCTGCGACAGGGCGGCGGCAATCGAATAGGGCCCGCAGAACTTGGCTTCCAACCCCGTCTTGGGATCGTCGACGCGGAGCGGGACGAGCGAGCCGAACGGCGCCTTCACCCGGATTGTCGCATCATCGGGAAGAATCTGGCCGGGCAGCTTGTCGCGCGCCTCGAACCCGGCCGAAATCAGGCGGTGGTTCATGTAGCAGCAGGGGAAGAGCTTGCGTGACAGAGTACGCAAATCGATCTCCAGCGACACGATCGCGGCATCCTCGCCGGGTTCGGCGCCTGCATAGAGGTCGAAATAACCACGCGGCCCGAAAATATCGGCATCGCCGGTGAGCCCCGCCTGGGCCAGCAAGGCCGAACGCACGCCGGCCGCCGAAGCCAGGCCTGCCTGCAACGGTTTCGCATCGGAGCCGAAATTGCGCTGCATGCCGCCAGCCTGGGCGGCAGCGATGGCGAGTGCGTTGCGTGTGGCGGTGCGATCCAGCGAGAGAAGATGAGCCACCGCGGCAGCCGTCGCGAGCGGTCCAAGCGTACTGGTCGCGTGCCAGCCCTTATCGTAATGCGCGAAGCCCAGGACGCTTCCGAGCGCAATATTGACGGTCAGGCCGATCGCGAAGCCGGCCTGCATCCGCTCGGTCAGGTCGGGACGCCCACGGGCGACAGCCAGCAGCGCCGGCACCAGCGGGACGCTGGGGTGGCTGACCGTGGTCAGCTGCACATCGTCATAGTCGAGCGCATGGCCGGCGGTGGCGTGGATAAGCGCGGCATGTTCGATCGAATCCGCGAAGCTGCCGTCGATCAGTGGCGCGACATTGCCGCGATAGACGGCCAACGTTGCCTGCACGACCCGATCGTGCCAACCGGCATAGGCGACGGCCATCGTGTCCTCGAACGCGGTCAGGATTTCCGACTGTTCCCATGCTTCGAGCGCGCGCGGCGACTGAACCAAGTCACATATCCGCTCGATAAAACTCTCGACCATTTCCGCCCCATATTCGATGATTAATGTACGGACAATGTCACCGACACGACCACTCGCCGTCAAGCCATAACTTTTCTTGTTTCCGTTTGTCCGGTCATTTAGAATCGCGACTCATGCAACTCTTCGACCGGCCACGCCATTGACCCGCTACAAGGAACTGCGCCAGATCCTCGCCGATGAAATCGCCAGTGGCGTTTTCATCGTGGGCGGCAAGTTCCCGACCGAATATGAGCTCTGCCAACGGTTCGGGGTTAGCCGCCACACCGTTCGCGAAGCGCTGCGTGCGCTCGAAGACCAGGGACTGCTTTCGCGGCAGGCGGGCTCGGGCACGACCGTGCTCGCCCGAACACGCGCGCCGCTTTACACGCAGACCTTCGATTCGCTGTCAGGTTTGCTTGATTATGCGACCGACACCGCCTTCGAAAAGCGTCATGAAGGCTTCGTGACAATCCGGGAAGGCCTGGCACGGACATTGGGCTGCCATGCGGGGGAACGCTGGCTTCGCTTCGCAGGCCTCCGCCGCTTAGGCGTGGATGGTGTCCCGATCTGCTGGACCGAGATATTCGTTGCCGAGGCCTATTCCGCGGTCAGGCGCAGCATGGCGACGGAAAGCGCACCAATCTACGAGTTGCTTCAACGGCAGTTCGGCCTGGATATCTCGGAACTCGAGCAACGGGTCAGTGCGATGTCGATGCCACAGGAAATTGCCGGCGCCCTGGATGTCGCCCCGCGATCGCCCGCGCTGATGACCCGCCGGAGATACTTCGCGGAAGATGCGGAACCGTTCGAGATCACGCTCAGCATCCACCCCGGAGAGCGTTACGCGCATACGCAGCGGCTTCAACGCGAACGCCCGCAAGGACAGACCTAAAAGATGGATATACCGACATACGAGACAATCTCGATTGAGCTTGATGACCGCATACTGGTCGCGACCCTGAACCGCCCGCACGCGCTGAACGCCCTCAACACCCAGATGGGGCTGGACCTATATGATCTGTGGAGCAGGCTCGCGGACTGCGGCGACGACGTCCGGGTTGCGATCCTGACCGGCACGGGCGACCGGGCGTTTTGCGCGGGCGGCGATTTCAAGGAGCGTAACGGTCTATCCGATGATGCATGGCGGCACCAGCATGAAATATTCGAGCGTGCCTTCCAGGCGATCATGGATTCGCCGGTACCGGTCATCGCCGCCGCGAACGGCCATGCCTATGGCGGAGGGCTGGAGTTCATCCTTGCCGCCGATTTTGCCTATGGCGTGCCCAGCGCGCGCTTCGCACTGACGGAGGTTACGATTGGCATAATGCCGGGTGGCGGCGGCACGCAGACGCTGCCCCGCGCGGTCGGCGGCCGGCGCGCCAAGGAATTGATCCTGACCGGCCGCGCCTTCAGCGCTGATCAAGCGCTCGATTGGGGCGTGCTCAACCTAATCTGCGAACCGGAGGCACTGCTGCAAACCGCCAAGGACACGGCCCGAACGATCGCCCGCAATGCTCCGCTGTCGGTGCGTCAGGCCAAAAAAGCCATACAGGATGGCCTGCAAACCGATCTTCATGCCGGCCTCAGCATCGAGATCGAAGCCTATAATCATCTGGTCCCGACCGAAGATCGCCGGGAAGGCATCCGTGCTTTTGTCGAGAAACGCAGACCCATCTTCAAGGGGCGCTAACGTCAAAGGCGAGAACCCACGCTCAATCTATTGATCCAGCATTGGATATTGCATATTTTAGTCGGCAGGCGTAGTATTCGTTCCCGTTAGCCTTTGTCTGGAAAGTTTCGCCATGCCGATTTCAGGTTTCCGTATTGCAAAGTACGATAATGATTTGGCCGTATTGAACGCTCAAGTCGTCGAGTTGTTACGAGCAACACGAGATGCAATGACGCAGGCGTGCGAAGCATTGCATGAGCGCAACATACAAAAGGCAGAGATCGTGGTTCACAATGACGACATTATCGATCATCTTGAGCTTATGATCCACAAGACTGCGTCTGATCTGATCATGCGCTATCAGCCTATTTCACAAGATCTTAGGCAAATCTTGGCATCTATGCGCGTTGCTTCGGATTTAGAGCGGATCGGCGACACCGCGGAAAGCATCGCCCGACGCGTCGTCGCGCTGGGCGATAAGCCGTTGATGGCCGTTCGGCGTATCAGTGCGCTGGCCAGTCTGGTGCTAGAACGCTTCAACAGCCTGATCGACGCCTACGAAACCCGCAGCGTCATCAACGCCGACGATATTCGCGAGCATGACGAGGATGTCGACGCCGCCTATATGGAAGCCGCAGGCGATATCCTGGCGATGATGGAAAGCGATCCGAGCTTCGTCCGTACCGGCGCGCAGCTTTTGTCCATCACCAAATCGTTCGAGCGGGTTGGCGACCGCCTGACCAATGTCGCCGAACAGATCCTTTACGAAATCAACGGCAAGACGGAATTCGCCCATCGGCCAAAGGTCGGCTCCGGCCGCTAGCTCGGTTTGCGGCTAATAAAGGCCGGCCTTTATTTTCAGGTGCGCAGCAGCTTCCCGAACGCCATCACATCATCGGCGAACAGTTTTGGCTGCTCCAGCGCCGCAAAGTGACCGCCGACCGGCATGTCGGTCCAGCGTACCAGCTTGAAGTGGCGCTCTGCGTAGCTTTTCGGCCAGAACACCAATTCTCCCGGGAAATGGGCGATCGCCGTCGGCTTGGTGATCGGGTCGGGCGGCACCGACGGCGCGCTGCTGGCACCGGCATACATCCAGGACGCCGTTCCGAATGTGTTGGTCACCAGATAGACCATGATATTGTCCAGCACATCTTCGCGTGAATAGATCGACCAGGGATCGCCGTTCTTGAGATCGGACCAGGTCTTCATCTTCTCAAAGATCCAGGCCGCGGCCCCCAGCGGGCTGTCGGTCATCGCATAGGACAACGTCAGCGGCTTGGTGGACTGAATGTGGATATACCCGCCCTCGCCCATATAGACCTGCCCCCAACGGGCCATCGAGGCCTTATCCTCGTCAGTCACTACCGGCGCGCCGACACCCAGCAGGAAATTAAGATGGACCGCCTTGCAGCCTTTGCCCTCGGCGCCCAGCCAAAGTGAAATCATACTGCCATAATCGCCGCCTTGGGTGATGTAGGACGAATAGCCGAGATTCTCGGTCATCATCTTGTCCCACAGGCGGGCAACCTCACGCGTGTTGATTGGCTTTTTGGGCTTCGAGGAGAAACCGAAACCGGGGATCGAGGGAATAACGACCGTGAATGCGTCATCCGCGCTGCCGCCGTGATTTTCAGGATGGGTCAGCGGATCGATGACCTTCAGGAATTCGGTGAAGGAGCCCGGCCAGCCATGGGTCATGATGATCGGCTGCGGATTCTTACCCGAGCCTTTTACATGGATGAAATGGATTTCGTAGTCTTCGACCTCGGCCTTGAAGTTCGGATACATATTCATCGCCGCTTCGCGCGCCCGCCAGTCATATTTGGTGACCAAATACAGGGCGAGATCCTTCATCGCCGCGCCGCTGGTCCCGTATTGCCAGGGTTCGCCTTCCGGCACATCCGGCCATTGCGCGTCCTTGATGCGCGACATGATGTAATCGAGCCGTGCCTGCGGCACTTCGATCTTGAAAGGCGTGACGTTGTTCATTGTCGTTCCCCCACTCGATTTGGTTTCCGCCACGGCCTCGAACGCCGGAATGAGGCTCCCTGCCGCCGCCACCATTCCAGCGCCGGCCGCCAATACGTCCCGGCGGGACAAAGTCCGCTCATCCATGGCTCCGCGGCCTCCCTCGATTTGTTTTGATTCGTGAAAGACTGTGACCGACACAGAAAGCGGCGTCCAGAGATTTTCTGACTTGCGCCAAGGGCCGACAAACGGGCCTTGGCGCATGATCGCTTATCTTATCGGGGCGCGATCTTATCGATCTCAGCCAAGTCTTCCGGCGTCAGGACCCAATCGCCTGCCTTCGCATTCGCCTCGATTTGCGCGGGCTTGGTCGCTCCGGCGATCACGCTCGGCACCACCGGCTGGGCCAGCAGCCAGGAGAATGCAAGCTCAAGCAGCGTATGGCCGCGCGCCTCGGCGAAGTCCCTCAACTTGCCGACAATGTCGAGCCGCTCGTCGGTCAGATAATGGTCGAAATAGCCGCTGCCCTTGGCCTGCGTCAGGCGTGTGCCTTCGGGCATCGGTGCCCCTTTCTTGTACTTGCCGGTTAGGAGACCGCTCGCCAACGGGAAATAGGGCAAAATGCCCAGCCCATAGGCCTCCGCCGCCGGCTTGAGGTCCGCCTCGAGCTTGCGCACGATCAGGCTGTATTCGTCCTGGCAAGAAATGAATCCGCTGAACCCGCGCGTCCTGGCGATCCAAGTCGCGTCCGCGACGCCCCAGGCCGGGACATTGGAGCAGCCGACATAACGCACCTTGCCCGACCGCACGAGATCATCGAGCGTGCGCAGCGTCTCTTCCATCGGCGTCAGCGGATCGGGAACATGAAGCTGGTAGAGATCGATCCAATCGGTCTGCAGCCGCTTCAGGCTGTCTTCGACGGCTGACATGATATAGCGGCGGGAGGCTCCCTTCTTCACGCCCTCCTTGTCCATCGGCATGCCGAACTTGGTGGCAAGCACGATATCCTTGCGGCGAGCGCCCAAAATCTGGCCCATGACGGTCTCGGAACCGCCCTGCCCGCCATAGATATCGGCCGTGTCGAACAAAGTGATACCGGCGTCGAGCGCCGCGTGGATGACTGCGCGCGAGCCCTCAAGGTCAAGCCCCCATCCGAAATTGTTGCAGCCCAGGCCAATGACCGAAACCTGAAGGCCAGACTTTCCAACACTACGGTATTTCATGAAACGATTCTCCGATTTGGCTCACTGCACCACGTCTGCCGGAACATCCTCAGCAAAATGATGTCCCAAGCTGGTGCCTTTAAGCTATTGAGACGCCGGGGCGCTGTCGACTCTTACCGCTGTCGGCGAGAAAAACTAAGGACCTTTCATGGGAAGAGTTCGCATTTTGTCGATGATTGCGGCCAGCATTATCGTGACCATGGCGATCGTATCACCGGCCCGCGCCGACAAGATTGTTTTACGGCTGGCCGATGGCATTCCGTCGGGGCACATCATCGACCGGCTGGTAATCGAACCTTTCATCAAGGCAGTCAGTGCGGCGAGCGCTGGGCAAATCGAAATCCAGCATTTCCCGGCCGAACAGCTCGGCAAGTCGCGCGACCTGCTGATGCTGACTCAGGCCGGCGTCGCCGATATCGGCTTCATCGTGCCATCTTACATCTCCGACCGCATGCCACTGACGACGGTCACCGAACTGCCGGGAATTTTCCAAACTACCTGCCAGGGCAATGCGGCACTCCGTTCGCTGATCAGCGATGGCGAGATTCTCGACGCGCAGGAATACAAGCCGAACGGCATCAAGCCGTTAATCATCTTCCTGATGCCGGCCTATCAACTGGTGCTGTCCAGCCAGCACAAACTCGACAGCATTAAGGATGTTGAAGGCCTGAAGATCCGAACGCCGGGCGGCGCGATGGATTTGACCGTCCTGGGAATAGGCGCTGTGCCGATCCGTGTGGCGCCGCCGGAAATCTACGAATCGATGTCGCGCGGCACGCTGGACGGTGCGTTGCTGCCCTACCAGAGCGCCGTCTCCTATCACATTCCCGGATTGCTGAAGTCCGGCACCGTCGAGCAGGACTTCGGAACCGTCGCGATCACCTTCTCGATCAGCCTGAAGAAATGGAACACCCTGCCCGCCAGCGTCCAAACCCTCCTGGCGGATACGGGAAAGGCACTCAGCGAGCAGGCATGCGGCCCGTTCGACAGGGCGGAGAATGCCGCGATGGACAAGATTCGCGCGGCAGGCGTTCGCCTGATTCCACCAAACAATGCCGACCGCGCCGATCTCGCCGCGGCCTTCGAGAAAGTTCGTCAGGACTGGGCGCAAAGGCTGGACAATCGGGGCAAACCGGGCAGCGCCGTGGTTGCCGCCTTCACCGAAGCAGCCGCGAAGGCGAAATCCCAATGAAAATTCTGCTTGGTCTGCTTGCGAAGATCGAGGCGACGCTTGCGCTGGCGGCGGCCATCATATTGTTCGCCGTTATGCTGATCGTCGCGGCCGATGTCGGGATGCGCTATGCGTTCAATCAACCGTTCAGCTGGTCCTACGATCTGATCTCGCTCTATTTGGTGTTGGCGATCTTCTATTTCTGCCTGTCGCGCGCCTTCGCCACGCATGCCCATGTCGGTGTCGACATCCTGCACTATTACGTGTCGCAAAAGGTCCGCCGGGCGTTCGAACTCATCACTTGCTTGGTTTCCGCGCCGATCTTCGTTGCCATCGCCATCGTCTGTTGGCGACGCGCGCACCTGGCTTTCACAGGTCATGATGTCATGGCCGGCGCCATCGAATGGCCAAGCTGGGCATTCATCATGCTCGCCCCGATCGGGGCAGGTCTTCTTACGTTACGTCTGATCCTGAACGGCATTGCCCACGCGGTGACGCTGTTCGGTGGCCCGGAAATCATCCCTCTTCCCGTTCTTGCCCGCTCAGATGAAGGCATCGATCAGGCGGCCTTCGAATGACATTGCTTCTGGTCATGATCGCCCTTTTCGCTTTTTTGGCGATCGGGGTTCCGGTCGGTTTTGCCATGGCTGTATCGGGAGCGATCGGGCTTTATGTCGGCTTCGGTCAGGACGTCGTGCTGGGCGTTTTGGAAACCGCGCCGCTGTCGGCAATTGCTTCATATGAACTCATCACCATTCCGATGTTCCTTTTGATGGCGGAAATGGTGCTGTTGAGCGGCATCGCGGATGATCTATTCAAGACCGCCGCGGCCTGGTTCGGACGCATTCCGGGCGGACTTGGCATCGCCACCACCCTAGCTGGCGCAGGGTTCGGCGCGATCTGCGGCACCAGCACGGCGTCGGCCGCGACCCTGTCGGCAACCAGCCTGCCGTCGATGATCAAGCAGGGCTACGAGCCGAAAATGGCGGCCGGTGTCGTGGCGATATCGGGCACGCTCGCAATGCTGCTGCCGACCAGCGTGGCGCTCATCATCTTCGCCCTGCTGGCGGAGGTGAATGTGGCAAAGCTGCTGATGAGCGGCATCATCCCTGCCATCGTCGTAACAATCACGATCATCGCCACAATCCTGTTCCTGGTTTGGCAGGACCCATCGCGCGCGCCGCGCGCGCCCCGCGTGGCGTTGCGAGAAAAGCTGATATTGCTGAAGGGCGTTGGCCCGATGCTGCTGCTGTTCACGGTCGTTACCGGAGCGATCTTCACCGGTCTGGCCACGCCGACAGAGGCGTCGGCGGTCGGCGCATTCGGTGGGTTTATCCTGGCGATCGCCCGTGCAAAGCCCAAGGTCCGGCAGCTTCTCCAGGGTTTCGAGCGCGCCGCGATCGGCAGTTGCATGATCGCCATGATCCTGATGGGAGCGAGCATCTTCGGCTATTTCTTTACGCTGTCGCACGTCACGCAGGATCTCGTGTCCTGGGTCGGCGCATTGCATGTGTCGCGCTGGCTCATCATCGTGCTTATCCTGGCTATGTATATCGTGCTGGGATCGTTCATGGATCAGATCGCGATCCTGGTTCTGACCGTTCCGATCGTCCTGCCGCTGATCAAATCGCTTGGTTTCGACCCGATTTGGTTTGGGGTCGTGAAGATTGTCACCGCTGAAGTCGGGATGATAACCCCGCCTATCGGCCTCAACTGCTTCATCGTCGCCCGCTATTCGGGGCGCCCTGTCATTGAAGTGTTTCGCGGAACCATGCCGCATTTCGTGGCCCATCTGATCGCCATCGCGATCATGGTCGCCTTTCCGGCGATCGTTCTATGGCTGCCGTCGCATATGTAAGCGGCGACGACTATTCTCCTGCATCAACGCCGACAGTGGACGCCGATCCATTCCCAGTGGCCTTGACGGGCGCCCCAGCGTCCGGCCTCCAGAACAGGCCAAGTTCGGGCCGTTCGAAATAATGGCCATTGACCCAGAAATACCCGAGCCCGCTCCACTCATAATGGCCCAGCCCCCGGGACCACCCGCTCGGGCGGCACAGCCGGTGCCGGCACGACCTCCTCATTCGCCGACCCCAACACCGATATGCACGCTTGCCACGGCGCCTTGCGCCAAGCCTCAAGTGGTGCAAACAGCAAGCACAGACACTATCCATCCGTTCATTCTCGCATCAGTCCTTTGGTCAAAGATTAACGATACCGGTAGTGGTAATGAACTATAAGAACGATCATAGATAAGGCAACCGCATAGCTGAGTAGAGACAATGATCACGGAAAGGAATGCCAGAATTTTCCTACGCATGATGATACTCCTTTCATGGCTTCTTATTCTTGGAACGCAGAAATCAACGCGCACCTGCGGCCTATTGTTGCCTGAGTCACGAACGGGACATGATAGTTTTGCAATCTATAGAGGCGGAGAAATTAAATCGGTGATTGCCTCAGGACGCAGAAAACGGCACTTTCCGCCAGACGAGCTCGGCCACGCCTGTTAGACCCGCACGGATCACCGGCGGTGTGGACAGAACGAGACGATCTTCATCGAACCGATAATATCGAACCTGCTCAGAGCCCAGCAGATTCGGGCATAAGCACATTTCGACGCTATGGACGACCTTGTCTTCTTCCAGCCGATATCGCCCGCAATAGGTGTGATAGCTATGCATCGCAGTCAGGCATTCATCGGCGCTGCCGCTCAACGGATCACTGCCGAGAAAGTCAGGCCTATCGGCCGCCATGAGCGCTGCGAACATGTAGCCGTCCGGCGCATAAACCAGCAGCCCTTGGGCACCGGATCCCAGCGGCTGATGCCATTCGCCGTCGCCGCCGGAAATGCGCCACGAGACCAGTTTCCACGAACCAAGAAATTTGGAGACCGGCATGGCTATTCCCAACGATCAGAGATGTGCGAGTTTCAGCAGAAGATCAGCCAATTCATCCGGCGCAGTGACCATTGCATCGTGACCTGTCGCAATATCCGCGAAGGTCCAGCCGGCCTCTAAGCGAATACGTTCATAGCTGGGTACGACCACCGGATAAACCGGGTCCGTGCAACGAATATAGCTGCGTGGTCGTCCGTTACCGACCGGCCCGGTCAGTTCGACGATATCGGTGTAGGATGCCAGCGGATGAGGTCTGATCCGTCGGGCAACCCAATCGCGGTCCGGACCAGGCGCCAGGTCGAAAATATCGCCCATCGGCACCGGGATACTGAAGCCCGCGGAGCTTTCTTCCGCGGCCCGAACCCGGCTCGCCGCGGTTTCCGATGGGAGCTGACTGATAGCAGACCGGCCGTTCTGGGGCACGATGGCGTCAAGATAGATGGACTGGTGAACCCGCTCCGGCAGGCGGTCGACGACACCGCTGATTACCACACCGCCAAAGCTGTGGCCGACCAGGATAATATTGTCGAGCTCCTCCGCCTCGATCACGCCGATCACATCGTCGATAAACGTCCCGAGGCCGATGTCCCGCGTGAGAAGATGTGCGCGCTCGCCGAGGCCGGTCATGGTGGGCGACAGGACGCGCCCGCCTGCCTTCATCAGCCGCTCGGCAACGCGCCGCCAGCACCAGCCGCCATGGAAGGCACCATGGACGAGCACGAACGTGGGAGATTTCGGCAAAGTGCTTGCCATCGGTGCTGTGCACTCCTTAATTTCGCAATCTTAGGATTAAATCCGTGTGGGAAGAAGCGATTGAACAAGCTTATCGCCGCCGTCCGCCACAACCCCGGCGTAAGGGCCTCGTGATCAAGACCATCAGACTGTCGATCAATAGCGAGATTTGTCATGGATGATCGGACCATGCTCATATCGAGCACTTTTGCGGTCATTATCCTGATCCCAATTTCTGTTATTGTAGCCTATCTGGTGCACGACCAAATGAAAGCACGGAGCAACCGCCTCTATAAGACCCTGGCGGAGCATGAGATTTTGAACAATGCTGGCAACCGCGCAGCATGGATGAGTGGAGTCATACCGGAAGAGGGAGATGAGAAGGTGGACCGCTTTGCCAGCCGCGTCGCGCCGATCGCACAACTGGTCATGCTCGCGGTTCTAGTTGCCGTCATTTTGATCTGGAAAGAGTCGCTGGTCGATCAGAGCGTCAGGCAGAATGAGCGCCTCGCGCAACTCGAGCTTCAGGTACATGCACTAACTTTCGTGACACCGGCCGAAGCATCGGCAACACTCCGCGAGCCGGACTCAACGCCCGGCACTTCGCCGAATCCCGCAACGCTGCATCCCGCGGCGGCGAATCCGATGCAGCAAGCCTGCGCCAATCTCATCGGACGGGTCGCGGACGCATATGAGAGAGGCGAGTCGTCTAAAATTGCCCTTTCACTTGAGCAATTGGTCAACAAGCTAGGATGTAAAAACAACGGCGTGCCATGAGCGAATCGCCCCTTCTAAGACGCGCACGCGAACGCATGGCGGCGCAGCGCGAAAAAGACCGCCAGCAGTGGGAGGTACAGCCTGCTGCGCTTCAGAAATCCATGATCCGATGGATTCTGCGGATTCTTGGCTTCATGATCCTGATCGGATTGATATTGTATCGTCTTCACGGTGGCGGGTTATTTTAACGACATCCGCCAATTTCCTCTTTAAGTAAGATCGGCTTCACGGGAGCTATTTAAATTTCCGAAGATTTTCTGTGTTATGGGATCAGAAAAGTTCGTCGCTGGTCCGGCGGCATGTAAAGTGGTGGCTGATATAATCGGTACCGAAACTCCTGATTTGCCGGCGGCATTGTCGCAACAGGAACTTCTCGAACATGCCGACCTGGCCGGCCAGGTTCGCATCATGAAGATCATATGGGCCCGCGATAAGACCAGCCCTCACTTGGCCCATTTGCACCTGGAAAAAATCACGAAGGGTACACCGCAATGGCGGTTTCCCCTGCTGGCGCGTCTGCGTCTCAGCCGAACGATTGAAGTCAAGATGCGCCGTATAAAGCGGGATCACGCCGGCAGAAAACTGGCCGGCGAATGGTCCGACGGTTATCGTGTCGGCGACCGCGTCATGACTCACCTTTTCTTGGATCCCGAAAGCGGCGGCTATCGAACTTTGTCCTGGAACGCGGTGTGGCAAACGCCGCTTTCGTGATCGGTTCAGGCATCGTCGCGATATCGCCGATCCAGAGTCGCCAGCATCGGACGCGCCTTGGTCAAAGCTTCCTGATATTCGCCTATGGGGTCGCTGTCTGCGACGATGCCGCCGCCTGCCTGGGCGATGACACGGTCGCGGGTCAGGGTGAGAGTCCGAATTGCGATCGACAATTCCATCGCGCCGTCGAGGCCGATCCAGCCGATCGCCCCGCAATAGGCTCCGCGTCGTCCCGCCTCAAGTTCGTCGATGATTTCCATAGCGCGAATCTTTGGCGTCCCGGTGACTGATCCGCCGGGAAAGCTGGCGCGAATGAGGTCGATCGGGCTCAGACCATGCCGTAGCCTGGCGGTAACAGTCGAGACCAGATGATGCACGCTTGCGAAGCTGTAGAGGGCGCTCAACTCGGGGACTGTGACGCTTCCCGTTTCGGCGACTCTGCCCAAATCGTTCCGCAACAGATCGACAATCATCAAATTCTCGGCATGATCCTTTGCGCTCGCCCGCAGTGAGTTCGCCAGCCTCCGATCTTCATCGTCGGTCGCGCCGCGCGGTCTCGTTCCTTTGATGGGCCGCGTGTCAATTCGCCCACCGGTGGAGAGCCTCAGAAATCGCTCCGGCGAAGCCGACAGGATCGTATTGTTGCCGCCATCTTCGATAAAGGCGGCATAGGGCGCGGGTGAGAGGCTGCGCAATCGGCGGTAAACATCGAAGCCATCAAGAGAAGCGGCGCGTGGCGCCATCCACCGCTGGGTAAAATTAGCCTGATAGATATCGCCGGCGCGGATATAGTCCAGCGTCCGCTCGACCTGGGCGGCATAGGCCTGCGGCGATTGATCGGAAGTCCATTGCGCGTCGCCACCCCATTCGATCGGGGCAAGCTCCGGCGCCTTGGCAAGGGGCGAAAGCACATGGTCTATCCTCATGCGTGCTGCCGCACGGCCCGGTACCAGATCGGATGCGATCACGGCCGCGCGCCGATCAATGACGTCGAAGACGACCACCGTATCGAACAGGCCAATCAGCAGATCGTCGGCCTCGTCCTCCCGAGGATGGCGCGAGGGCACGCGCTCCAACGCGCGGCGCAGCTCGTAGCCGAATGAGCCGAACAAGCCGGGCCCGATCGGCCACCCAGTCGGCATCATAATCTTCGGCAGCCCCTCCCATAGATGGACAAGCGTGTCGAAGGCATCATGCCAGACCGCCTGGATCATCATTGCCGGATCGACGGCGATGACCGAGTAGCGGCCTGTATCCGGGCCCGCGGCAGCGCTATCGAGCAGAACCGCCATGCCATCACCGCGCAGCACGGCGAACGCCTTCAGGGGATCGATATAGGGGAATGGATGCACGACCACTGTCGCACTGGTGTCAGCCATGAGAATCTCGCACAATTTCGGGATTCATAGCGCGATTCCTCAGCCGAACGTGAATGCTCACCGGACGGCGGAAATACCCAATTCCGTGACGATCATATCCATCGGAATGTCATGTGTCTGCGGATGGATCGTCTCCAGCCGCCCGATCTCGAATCCGACGCCGATGGCTTTAGGGCGCACGGGATAGGCGGCAAGCGTGCGGTCGAAATATCCACCGCCATAGCCAAGGCGATAGCCATCCTGATCGAAACCCAAAAGTGGTACCAGCAAAACGTCCGGTACGATCGCAGGCCCCTCAGCGGGATGTGGAATATCGAAGCTGTATCGGCCGACAGTCATGGCGATCCCGGAATACCACCGGCGATATTCCAGAGGCTTTCCCCTGCCCAGGATGACAGGGAGTGCGGCTCGCCCCCCTTGCGCGATGATTTGAGCGACAACCGGCATCGGATCGTATTCGCGGCGATGCGGCCAATAGAAGCCCAATAGGCTCGGACGGGACTCAGTAAAATATGCTGTCAGTTGCCGCGTGATTGCACGGGACCACCGGGCATGGCTGGCAGAGTCCGGCTCCTGCCGCGCGAGCAGCAGCCGGCTTCGCTCGGCGCGCCGCGCTTCGGCGATATCAGTGTCCATACAGGTTGGAAGTCGTCTTGCCGCGGAACACCCAGTGCGCATAGCCCAGATGGCCGATCACTATCGGCATAAAGATAAGCGTTCCAACGCCGAGAAAGATAAGAGTCGGCGTAGAACTGGCTGCCTGCCAGATCGTGACGCTCTGAGGAATTGCGTAGGGCCAGATGCTGATGCCCAGCCCGAGATAGGCCAGCAGGAACAGCAGGATCGTCAGAATGAACGGACGCTCCTCGCGTTGGCGGGGGATCGCCCGCCAGATCGAGAATCCGAGCAACGCGGTGAGCAAAGGCACCGGTGACAAATAGAAAATATTCGGCATCGAGAACCAGCGATGGGCGATCGACTGGTGAATCAGAGGGGTCCAGATGCTGATTAGCGCGATGAATGCCAGGGTCAGGCCGAGTGCCCAGGGGGCCGCGCGGCGAGCGAAGGCCTGGACAGTGTTTTCCGTCCTCAAGATCAGCCATGTCGCGCCGAGCAGGCTATAGCCGGCGACGGTGCCCAACCCGCTGGCGATGGCAAAGCCGCTGAGGAAGTCCAGGATGCCCCCGCCGCTAACCGCGGCCGGCGCTACGCCACCGATGAAGCTGCCCAGCATCATACCCTGCATCAGCGCCGCCAGCCCCGAACCCAGGCAAAACGCCCAATCCCAGACGATGCGAAAGCGTGACGCGCGGAATCGAAACTCGAACGCGATTCCCCGGAAGATCAGGGCGAAAAGCATTACCATGATCGGAATATAAAAACTCGGCAGAACCACGGAATAGACAACGGGAAAGGCGCCGAGCAACAGCGTGCCGCCGAGCACCAGCCATGTCTCGTTGCCGTCCCACACCGGCGCAATCGAATTCATCATCTCGTCACGCTCGGTATCTCCAGGCGCCAAGGTAAAAAGGATGCCGATGCCCAGATCGAACCCATCGGCGATGACATACATTCCGATGCCAAAGGCGAGGACGAGAGCGAAGAAAACCGGCAGCGCATGTTCCATGCTAATGGCCCCCCCTACCTACGGCGCCGTCAATTCCAGGTCGAACCGCGGGCGGGTCCTGATCGGGATCGCGCGCCCGCGGTCCGGCCAGCACCGTCTTCGTAGCATAGTAAAAAAATGCAACGAGCAGCACAGCATAGACAATGACGAATAGTGCGAACGAACCGGCGATGGCATGAGGCGTCACAGAAGCCGCCGCGTCGGCGGTGCGCAAATGGCCATAAACCACCCAGGGCTGCCGCCCGGTCTCGGTGACCGTCCATCCGCACAGGATCGCGAAGAATCCTATCGGACTGGCGAATGCACAAATCAGGTGGAACCAGCGCGTCGTGAACAGCCTATCCCGCCAGCGCAGCAACAGCGCAAACCATGCAATCGCCAGAAGTGCGAAGCCGCTGGCCACCATGAGGCGAAACGCCCAGAATACGATCGGCACATAGGGCCGATCTTCGCGCGGGACCGCCTTCAGTCCTTTGACCTCACCGTCCCATCTGTGGGTTAGGATCAAACTGCCAAGCTTGGGAATGTCGATCGCATAATCGTTGCGTTCGGTCTCCATATTGGGCCAGCCGAACAGGGTCAGCGGTTGGCCGCTTCTGGTGTCCCAGTCTCCCTCCATCGCCGCCACTTTGATCGGCTGATAATCGAGCGTGTTGAGGCCATGCATATCTCCGAGCAGGATTTGCAGCGGGGCCAGAAGGGCCGCGGCCCACATGGCGACCGAAAAGCCCGCCCGTGCAAAGGTAAGATGCTGCCCCCGCCACAGATACCAGCCCATCACACCGATCACGGTGAAGGCGCCAGTCAGATAGGCGGCAACGACCATATGGGCAAGACGGTAGGGAAATGACGGCGTGAACACCGCGTGCCACCACGATGCGACCGCGAACCGGTCGCCGTCCATGGTGAAGCCGGCCGGCGTCTGCATCCAGCTATTGGCTGCGAGGATCCAGAACGCGCTGAATACCGATCCTAATGCCACCATCAGGCAGGCAAAGAAATGGAGGCCTGGGCCGACGCGGTTCATCCCGAACAGCATGATGCCGATCGATCCCGCCTCCAGGAAAAACGCCGTCAGAACCTCATAACTGAAAAACGGCCCGATTACGTTACTGGTGCGGTCGGCAAAGACGCTCCAGTTGGTGCCGATCTCGTATGACAGCACCAGGCCCGTGACGACGCCCATCGCGAAGCCGAGCGCGAAGAGGTGAATCCAGAAACGCAGCAGATCGCCATAGACGGGATTCTTCGTGCGCCGCCACAATATGTTGAGAAGAACGATGAATCCGGAAACGCCGATCGTGTAGGCCGGCCACAAAATATGATAGCCGATCGTGAAGGCGAATTGCAGACGGGAGAGCAATACGGCATCGGCCGTCATGGGTTGAGCCTTCCTCCCCGACTCGCGTCAGGTTTTGCCGCCGCCTTTGAACGTCCGCGCGATCAGGGCCTGCGCCTCCTCTTGAATCGCATGAAGGTGCTTTTCGTTCCGGAAACTCTCGGCATAAATTTTATAGACGTCTTCGGTTCCTGACGGGCGGGCGGCGAACCAGCCGTTCTCGGTCACGATCTTGATGCCGCCGATCGGGGCGTTATTGCCCGGCGCCCTGTCGAACACCGCCTTGATCGGTTCGCCCGCCAGTTCCTTGGCGTCGATCCGGTCCGGTGACAGCTTCTTAAGAACCGCTTTCTGCTCGACTGTCGCAGGTGCGTCGATCCGCTCATAGAACGGCGTCCCGAGCTTCTTTATCAGCTCGGCGAAGTTCTCGGCGGGGTCGCGGCCCGTCTTGGCAGTAATCTCGGCCGCCAGAAGACCGGGAATGAGGCCGTCCTTATCGGTCGTCCAGACTGAACCGTCGCGCCGCAGGAACGAAGCGCCCGCGCTTTCCTCGCCGCCAAAACCGAACGATCCATCGATCAAGCCATCGACGAACCATTTGAATCCGACCGGAACCTCGATCAGCTTGCGGCCGATCTTACCGGCGACGCGGTCGATGATGCCGCTGCTGACCACGGTCTTGCCGACGGCGCTCGCAGTCTTCCATTTGGGACGATTCTCGAACAGATACGAGATCATCGTCGCCAGATAATGATTTGGGTTCATCAGTCCGCTCGAGGCGCAGACGACGCCGTGGCGGTCGGCATCGGTGTCGTTGGCAAAAGCGATATCGAATTTTTCGCGCATCGCCACCAGCCGCTTCATCGCATAGGGCGACGAACAATCCATCCGGATTTTGCCGTCCCAATCCAAGGTCATGAACCGGAAGGTAGGATCGACCGCATCGTTCACCACCGTCGCCGCGATCTTATAGCGTTCGATGATCGGCGCCCAGAAATGCACCGCCGCGCCGCCGAGCGGGTCGATACCGATCTTGACGCCTGCGGAGCGGATGGCGTCCATGTCGACGACATTCGCCAGGTCGAGGACATAAGGCGAAGTGTAGTCGTAGCGATGGACGCAGGGCGATTTTAGCGCCTGCTCATAAGGAATTCGCTTCACGCCTTTGAGCTTGGCCTTGATGAAGTCGTTGGCAGTCTTCTCGATCCAGCCGGTCGCATCGGTGTCGGCAGGACCGCCATTGGCTGGATTGTATTTGAAGCCGCCGTCGGGCGGCGGATTGTGCGACGGGGTAATCACGATGCCGTCCGCCAGGCCGGCCTTGCGCTTGCGGTTATAGGTCAGAATGGCATGCGAGATGACCGGTGTAGGCGTGTAACCGTCATGATCGTCAATCATCGTTTCAACGCCGTTTGCGGCGAGTACCTCCAACGCGCTGGCCAGGGCCGGCTCCGACAAGGCATGGGTGTCCTTGCCGATAAAAAGCGGCCCGTCGGTCCCTTGTTGCGCGCGGTATAGACAGATCGCCTGGGCGATCGCGAGGATGTGATGTTCGTTGAAGGCATTCTGGAACGCGGATCCGCGATGCCCCGATGTCCCGAAAGCGACACGCTGTGCCGGCACCGACGGGTCGGGCTTACCCGCGAAATAGGCGGTGATAAGCCTCGGCACATTCACCAGGCTCGATGGATCCACGGGTTTTCCCGCCAGCTTGCTCACCTGTTCGCCCATCGCAATCTCCTCTGGCACCCACGTAGATCGAGTTCTTAAATCACGATATCACACCGGCACGGGATCATACCGACACGGGCGACAGCGGGAACTGACTTAGAATCCCGTTGCAAATACACCATTATTTGTCGTTCCCGTTTCACCGGCACACGCCTATCGTGTCCCGCGGCGGAGAAGAAACTTTCTCCTCACCGTATTGTCCGCACGACCCGGTGATTGGTTTTTTCCAAAACGTTCAACAGGGAGTAGCAGCATGCAGATCGGTGTGATCGGCCTCGGCCGGATGGGTGGGAACATATCAAGAAGGTTGATGCGCGCGGGCCATGAATGCGTCGTCTTCGACCGGCAAGCCGAGACGGTAAAAGAACTGGCGGCGGCAGGAGCCAAGGGGTCGGACGACCTCGCAAGCCTCGTTGCCCAGCTTACCCAGCCGCGTGCCGTATGGGTCATGCTGCCGGCCGGCGAAATCACCGGTCAGACGATCGATGCGCTGGCGGCGATCATGGACCCCGGCGACATCATCATCGATGGTGGCAACAGCTTTTATAAGGACGATATCAGCAGAGCCCAATCGCTGAAGGCAAAGGGCATCTTCCATGTCGATGTCGGGACCAGCGGCGGAATCTGGGGTCTGGACCGCGGCTATTGTCTGATGATCGGCGGCGACAAACCGATCGTCGATCACCTCGACCCGATCTTCAAGACTCTGGCGCCCGGCATCGGTGATATCCCCCGGACGCCAGGCCGGGAGAACGGCGACCCAAGAGCCGAACAAGGCTACACGCATTGCGGGCCCAACGGCGCCGGGCACTTCGTCAAGATGGTGCATAACGGCATCGAATACGGGCTGATGCAGGCTTATGCGGAAGGCTTCCACATCCTCGAGCAAGCCAGCTCGCCCGCGCTGCCCGAATTGCAGCGCTATAACCTGAATCTGGGCGATATCGCGGAATCGTGGCGGCGGGGCAGCGTGGTCAGTTCCTGGCTGCTGGATCTGACGTCGATAGCGCTCGCTCAAAATTCGGACTTGTCGAACTACAGCGGATATGTACAAGATTCCGGCGAAGGGCGCTGGACCATAATGGCGGCCATTGAAGAAGGCGTACCGGCGGCTGTCTTGTCGGCTGCGCTCTACTCCCGCTTCCGTTCCCGCGAAGAACATAGTTTCCCAGACAAATTGATCTCAGCGATGCGCCACGGTTTCGGCGGGCACATCGAGCAAAAACCCGGAGCCTGATATATGGACCAACACGCCCCCGAAATTGCCTGCACGCTTGTCATATTTGGCGGCGCCGGGGACCTGACCAAGCGCCTGCTGATGCCGGCCGTCTATAATCTGAAGCGAGGCGGACTGCTGCCGGAGAAATTCGCGCTGGTCGGCGTCGCCAGGACCGAAATGACGACTGAGCAGTTTCGCGTGGAACTGGGGGGCGGGTTGGACCGGTTCGGGGTGAATGTCGCGCCGGCCGATCGGGATTGGCTGGTCGACCGCATGTATTATCAGCAGGGTGCGTTCGACGATCCCGCCACGTTCAAGAAACTCAAGACGTTGCTCGACAAGACCGACGGCGCGAACCATACCGGCGGTAACTTCCTGTTTTATCTCGCAACACCGGCGCAATCGTTCGGGCCGATCGTCGAGCAGCTTGGCAAGGCGGGACTGTCCGAGGAGAAAAATGGGTCCTGGCGCAGGGTTATTGTCGAAAAGCCCTTCGGGGAAGACCTGGAATCCGCCAAGGCGCTGAACCGGCAGCTTTTGAGTGTGCTCGGAGAAGATCAGATCTATCGCATCGACCATTATCTGGGCAAAGAGACCGTCCAGAACATCATGATCTTCCGGTTCGCCAACGGGCTTTTCGAGCCCGTATGGAACCGCGACCATATCGATCATGTACAGATCACGGTTGCTGAGACAGTCGGCGTCGGCACGCGCGGAAAATTCTACGACGCGACCGGCGCGCTACGCGACATGGTGCCTAACCATGTCGGCCAGCTTTTGACGATGATCGCGATGGAACCACCGACCCGGATGGATGCGGATTCGGTCAGAACCGAAAAAGCGAAAGCCCTGCAAGGCATCCAGCATTATAACCCGGACGACGTGTTGCAAAACGTCGTGCGCGCGCAGTACACCGCTGGCCACGCGGGGGGGCAGGACATCGTGCGTTTCCGCAGCACGCCCAACGTTCCGCCGGATACGGTCACCGAGACCTACGTCGCGATGAAGCTGAAGATCGACAACTGGCGCTGGGCGGGCGTGCCATTCTACATCCGCACCGGCAAGGCGCTCGCCAAGCGGCATACAGAAATCGCCATTCAGTTCAAACAGGCCCCCTTCTCGCTTTTCCGCGACACGCCGGTTGATCGGTTGAGCCCGAACAGCCTGGTTCTGCATATCCAGCCGGATGAAGGCATGACCCTGCGCTTCAGCGCCAAGAAGCCCGGGCCGACCGTCCAGATGGGGCCGGTCGAAATGAAGTTCAATTACGAGGACTATTTCCAGGCAGCCCCCGCCACGGGGTACGAAACCCTCATCTATGACTGCATGAAGGGCGACGCGTCACTGTTCCAGCGCGCCGACAGCATCGAAGCGGGCTGGGAGGTCGTACAGCCCATTCTCAATGCCTGGGCCAAAGCCGGCAAGGTCAGACTGCCGACCTATGAGGCCGGGAGTTCCGGCCCCAGTGAAGCGGCGGCGATGATGGAACGCGACGGACGCCGCTGGCGGCCGATCGACGGCGGTAACGAGACGTCCCGGTGACATTGCCCATCGCATCCGGGAGCCGGTGGCCCTCCAAAATCTCGCTTCTGCTTTCGGATGTCGATGGGACGCTTGTCACTAAGCAAAAGGTCCTGACGCCGCGCGCCCAGGCGGCGGTCAAGATGCTGGGCGAGGCGGGTATCGCCTTCACCATCACCAGCAGCCGGCCGCCGCGCGGCCTGTGTCACCTGATCGAGCCGTTGAATCTTCAGCTGCCGATCGGCGGCTTCAACGGCGGCGGGCTGATCCGGCCCGATCTCACCATCGTCGAGGCTCTTCTGCTGAACCCCGAGGCGGCACGAGAGGCCGTGGCGATAACCCTTAAACATGGGCTGGACCCATGGGTCTATACCGAAACCGAATGGTATGTCCGCGACCTGGCGGCTCCGCATGTCGCGCGCGAAGCGTTCACCATCACCTTCCCGCCCATTGAGGTCAAGGATTTCGGCAACACGCTGGATCATGTCGGGAAAATCGTCGCGGTCGGCGACGACCCGGCCGCCATCCTGGCCTGCAACCGGGAGTTGGACGCGGCGCTGAGCGGCGAGGCTTCGGCGACGCGATCGCAAAGCTATTTCATCGACATCACCCATCCGGACGCCAACAAAGGGACTATGGTCACGACGATGGCCCGGCTGCTATCGATTCCAACCGATGAAATCGCTACGATCGGCGACATGGCCAACGACCTGCTGATGTTCCGCAAAAGCGGTCTCAGCATCGCCATGGGCAACGCCGTTGACGAGGTGAAGTCACAGGCCAAGCTGGTGACGGATACCAATGAGGATGACGGGTTCGCCAAGGCCGTCGAACGCTTCTTGCTGGGAATCGAAAGCAGCGCATCATGACCGAACGGAAATTGATCGTACTAGCGGACGCCGAGGCTGTCGCCCGCCACACCGCCGACTTCATCCTGCAGGCGGCGACCGAAAAGCAGGACCGCTTTGCCATCTGCCTGTCGGGTGGTTCGACACCGAAGCGCCTCTATCAGATACTGGCGGAGCCGCCCTATCTGACCAGTCTGCCGTGGTCGCAAATCCATTGGTTCTGGGGCGACGAACGGCTGGTGCCGCACAGCGACGCGCTCAGCAACTATCGCATGGTCTGGGAGGCGATGCTGTCGCACGCACCGGCGCCGGCCGCGAACATTCACGGCATGGCAACGGAAGGTGTGACTGCCGAGCAATCTTCGCTCGCCTACGAGGCAGAACTGAAGGCGTTCTACGGGGCGGAGGCATTGGACCCGGCAAAGCCGCTGTTCGACATCAACCTGCTTGGAATCGGCACGGATGGCCATACCGCTTCGCTGTTTCCGGGCACGTCGGTTCTGGAAGAACGGTCACGCTGGGTCGCCCCCGTTATCGGCGCCAAGGCGGAGGACCGCATCACCCTCACCTATCCCGCGCTGGAGAGCAGCCGCCATGTGGCCTTCCTGGTCGCCGGCGCGGACAAGCAGGCGATCCTGCCCCGTTTCATGGCGGGCGACGCGACCTGTCCATCGGCTCGCGTCTCCCCGCCCGGCGGCGTTCTGGTGTTTGCGGATAAGGCGGCCACCGGCGCGGTCTGACCAGAAGCTTATCGACGGGCCGCGAAGATCAGGCCCGCGACCGGCTGCCCGCCCTCCTGTCGCAAGACAGCTTCGGAAATTTCCACGACTGTCAGGCCGGCCGTCTTGATCGACTGCCGCAGATGATCTTCGCCATGCTCATATCGGCGCTTCTCAGTCAAAGCCATCCCCCCTTCGGCGCGCTTTTCGACAGTCCCGACCAACCATCCGGACCGCCGAATACGCGTCGCGGCGCTTTTGAATGTCGGCGTCAGATCGCCGACATAATTCAGCATATCGACGGCCGCGATAACGTCCCAATCCTGGGTGGCCTGGTCCAGATAGGATTGCGCCTCCGCAACGGCCAGATCGTCATAGATCCGTCGAAGCGCCGCCTTCGCGACCATCATCGGAGATAGGTCGACGCCAACCAGCCGGCCCGCAAAAGAATGAAGCGCCAGTCCCGAAAGCCCTGTTCCGCAACCGAGGTCGAGAATATCCGCCGCCCCTTTGGCGATGCCGCATCGCGCAAGTATCGCGGCCACTTCCTGGGGCGCGCGATAGGCCAGCGTACCGGTGAGATTTTCATCGAACCGGTCGGCATATTGATCGAATAAAGTGCGGATATAGGCGGGTGTCAGCGTACCGGCATCGGCAAGCTCCGCCAGACCATCAGTCGCATCGCCGCAGTCTGGATCAACCGAAAGAGCTCTGACGAACCACGACCGCGCGCGATTAAAATCGCCAAGCCAATTCCACAGCTTGCCAAGCCGGACCAACACCTCGGCATCGTAAGGATCGACCCGAAGCGCGCGCTGGTAGAGATCGATCGCGCCAGGAAGATCGCCAGCGGCCCCGAGCAGCACCGCCAGATCGCGCATCGCGCGCGTGTCCCGCGGCTCCAGAAACAGTTGCTCGCGCAAACGCACGATCTCGTCGGCTATCTCGGCGGAGATGTTTTCCATTATAACCGGTAGTCCGCCCCAAGCTGAAGATCGAATGAATTACCGCCACGCCTACCATGCCGGCAATCACGGCGACGTACTGAAGCATGCGGTACTCGCCGCATCGATCGAAAGACTGCACGAAAAACCGACGCCCGTCTTCATGCTGGATACCCATGCCGGCATCGGCACCTATGATCTGTCCGGCGTCGAAGCCGGCAAGACGGAGGAATGGCGGCAGGGAATTGGCCCAGTGCTTGCAGCGAGACCGCCCGCCCTATCCGCCTATTGCACGCATGTCGAGAGCTTCAACCGCTCAGGCGAACTCACTTGCTATCCCGGCTCCCCGGCAATTGCCGCGGCGATGATGCGCGCCGGGGACCGGTTGGTCCTGTCCGAACTTCATCCCGACGACGCGGAAACCCTGCGTCATTGGGCCTATGACAAGTCAGGCGTCGCCGTGCATCAGCGCGATGCTTACGAGTCCATCAAGGCTTTCCTGCCGCCACGCGAGGGCCGAGGGTTGGTTATAGTCGACCCGCCCTACGAGGTCACCGACGAATATGACAGGCTGGCGAAGGCGATCGTCGCCGGCCATCGCCGCTGGCCCGGCGGCCGCTGGATGATCTGGCACCCGGTAAAGGATCGCGCGCCGGTGTGGCGGCTGATGGATGCGCTGATGGCGGGCGGCGTTGAAAAAATGCTGGCCGCCGAACTGCTGATCCGCCCTGCCGATGGCGTGTCGCTGGCGGGCAGCGGGCTGATTCTCGTCAACCCGCCATTCGGATTGGAGAACTGGCTGGCCGAGGCACTGCCGCAACTTCAGGCGGTTCTCGCGCCCCAGCATGGGAGCCATGCGTTACGGTGGCTCGGCACATCCTAAGCATGCTGTGGTAGACTGACCCCCATGAGCACACAGCCGTACGTTGAACTGACCTATCCGTTTGCCGAACCGCCTGCTCACGATTCCTATATCGAGGTCGCACCCGGCATACGCTGGCTACGCTTTCCCCTGCCCTTCGCGTTGAACCATATCAATCTGTACCTGCTGGACGATGGCGACGGCTGGGTTTTGGTCGACACCGGGATCAAGTCCGAGATCTCGTATGAGCTTTGGCGCAAGCATTTCGAGACAACCTTGGAAGGCCGACCGATCACGCGGGTCATCGGAACGCATTTCCACCCGGATCATGTCGGCTGTGCTGAATGGCTGGTAAAACATTGGAATGCCGAATTCCTGACCAGCCGCACCGAATGGCTGACCGCCACGATGCTGCAATCTGAAACCGCCATCAACGCGACGGCATTCTGGGGCGAGTATTATCGCGCCGCCGGTCTGGACGATGAGACGCTGCGCGCCGTCGCCACCCGCGGCGAGAATTACGCGGAGCGGGTCGGCCAGATACCGCGCCCGTTCACGCGGTTGGCCGATGGCGATCAGATCGAGATCGGCGGCCGCATCTGGCATATCATCATCGGCACCGGCCATTCGCCCGAACTCATCACGCTCTATTCAGCCGAGGATCGGTTATTCATATCCTCCGACCAGGTATTGCCCGGTATCAGCCCCAATATCAGCGTCCAGGCGCCGGAACCGTATGCCGACCCCTTGACCGAGTTTCTCGATAGCTGCGCCAAGCTGACGGCGCTTGATCCCGAGACCTACGTTCTGCCGATGCATGGCCGCCCGTTTTACCGGCTGCATGAGCGGCTGGAAGAACTCGTGCGCCATCACGGCGAACGGCTAGCCCTGACCATCGAGGCATGCCGGACTCCCATCACGATCGTCGAGCTTTTGCCGATCATGTTCAAACGGAAGCTCGATTTTCAGCAGACGCAATTCGCAATCGGGGAAGCGCTGGCCCATACCAATCACCTTGTGGTTCTGGGTGACCTGGAGCGGATTGTCGAGCCTGGGCAGCCGCTGCGCTTTCAGTCGTCGATCGGCTGAAAGTTGCGCACATCCGTAAGTGCGCCGACTGCAAAGGCCTTGAATCTCCTCGCATCCTCGACTGATCGCGTCCTGGCATGGCCGGCTCCCGAGGCGTCTGTCCGAACCGCCATAACTTCCCAAACCCCGCCACCCGGTCCGACCTTGCGATAACGCCCCGACCGATTTCACGTACCCGCCGCCGCATAAGGAGAGTTCATCATTTTTAAACAGGATGTTCCGGTTTAAATACGCCACGGCTTGACAAGGCGAACACCGAGCGCCGTCTTATCTGCCGCTTTTGGCCCGATTTCGGAGAATAATGTGTCCGATCCCCGCAGTCTCGACTTCCGCAGCGACAATGTCGCCGGAGTTCCCCCGGAAATACTGGCGGCCCTGGCAGCCGCAAATCAGGGCACGGATTCATCCTATGGCGACGACGCCATCACCAGGCGTCTGGAGGCGCAACTCGCAGACTTATTCGAACATGATGTTGTCGTTTTCCCGGTGGCGACCGGTTCGGCTGCCAATGCGCTGGCGCTCGCGAATGTGGTTCCCGGCTGGGGCTCGATCCTGTGCCACCGCGAGGCGCATATTGCGACGGACGAATGCGGCGCGCCCGAATTTTATAGCAGCGGCGCCAAACTCGTGGTCCTCGACGGCACGCACGGAAAATTGCAAGCGAGTACCATCGACCGGCATCTGGCGCGCGATATCCGTGGCGTCCATCATGTCCAACCGATGGCCGTCAGCATTTCGCAATCGACCGAAGCCGGCACCTGCTACCGACCGGATGAAATCGCAGCGATCGGCGAAATTTGCCGCCGCCACAATCTCAAATTCCATATGGATGGTGCGCGATTCGCCAATGCGCAGGCGACATTGGGCTGTACTCCGGCCGAGGCGACTTGGCGGGCGGGAATCGACATCCTGTCCCTCGGATTGACCAAGAACGGCGCCATGGCGGCGGAAGCTGTGGTCTTCTTCGACACGACACTGGCGAAGAATTTCGACTATCGTCGCAAACGGGGCGGGCATCTTTTCTCCAAGATGCGTTTCGTTTCGGCGCAGCTCGAGGCGCAATTGACCGCCGGGTTATGGCTGCGGCTCGCCGAGCATGCCAATCGGATGGCCGGCCTGATAGCCGCCGCCATAGGCAAAATTCCCGGCGTAAAGCTCCTTCATCCGGTGCAGGCAAACGAACTCTTTATCCTGATGCCGGATGTTGCCATCGCGGCGCTGGAAGCAGCCGGCCATCGTTTTTATCGATGGGAGGCTGCCGAGGGGCCCTGCGTCCGGCTCGTTACCGCCTTCAATACGAAGGAGGACGACGTCGAAGCTTTTATCCAGGCGCTGACGACGGCAAATTTCGAGGCGGAGTAAGCCCAGTCACGGCTCCGTGACAAACTCCAAAGATTGATGTCGAAGCCACGTTCTCAATCCTTTGTTTGTCGCGTCGAGTGCGATGCGCAGCGGGTCCAGCACTGATCGCGCGGCCTCCAGATTGCCTTGCTCGCACGCCAGCTCAACCGATCTGGCCAGCTCGGACATACGCGTCGCACCCACATTGCCCGACATACCGATCAACGCGTGCGCCTCGCCGCCCAGTGTTGCGAAATCCCGCATTCCCGCCATACGGGACACACGCTCGGCTGCCTCGGCAAGGTACATTTCCAGGAACTCCTGGACTTCGCCGGGTTCCATCACCGAACGCAGTGTGTTGAGGCAAATCGCGTCGACGCCGGTTGTCGCCAACAGCTCGGCCGCATCGCCGACGGCACTGTCGGTGGATGCCTCGGCATTAACCGCTGATGGCCGCTCGCTCTCCTCGATCTGCTTTCCGATCTCAAGAAGCTTGGAAAGGAGAATCACCTGATCTACCGGCTTGGAAATATAGTCATTCATGCCGGCGGCAATATATTCCCCCCGCGCCCCGCTGAGCGCATATGCCGTCAGCGCGATGATGGGAATATCGGATTTGGGCGGTGGAAGACCGCGAATCTGTCTCGTTGCCTGAATTCCATCCAACTCAGGCATCTGAATATCCATCAGGATCAGATCGTAGTCGGCACGGCGCACGGCATCGACCGCCTGATGACCGTTTTCCACCACATGAACCTTGTGCCCACCCTTCGACAACAAGGCCAAGGCGAACTTCTGGTTGATCTTGTTGTCTTCAGCCAAAAGCACGTTGAGTGACCGCCCCTTGGTTTCGGTGGTGGCTGCCGTTCTCGTCTGGACGGGCTTCCCGACGGCCGGCTTTATCGCGGCCTGGTTGATTGGAGAGGTATAGAGCGCGGCGAGACAGCCGAGCAGATCACGCTGCCGGATAGGCTTGTCCAGAATCGCATCCAATACGCGCTTTGCGGCCTCACCTCGCCCGTGGCGCCCAGCAGAGGAGATAAGCACCAGCTTCGTTTCGCTGAGCTGTGGTATTGCGCGAATACGTTCCGCCAGCGTTTCTCCGGAAATGCCCGGCATCATTTGGTCGATGAACACGACGTCGTGCGGGCTGCCGCGATGCCAGGCGCGCTCGACCTCGGCCAGGGCATCGAAGCCGTCGGAGCAGCACACCACCTCCATGCCGAACCCTTTGAGCTGACGCGAGATGATCTCCAAATTCATCTCGATGTCGTCGACCGCCAGCGCCCTTACCCCCTTGAGCTGAGCCGGCAGATTCTCGCGTTCCGGAAGGGGCGAGACGGCCGCCTCCAATGGCAGTTCGAACCAGAATCGCGAACCAAATCCCGGCCGGCTTTCGACATCGACAGTTCCGCCCATCAGCCCGACCAACTGTTTGCAGATCGCCAGCCCGAGCCCGGTACCGCCATAGCGCCGCGTGATCGAATTGTCGGCCTGGGTGAATTTCTGAAACAACCGGGTGCGGACATCTTCAGGCATTCCGATGCCGCTATCCGTGATATCGAAACGGACGAGCGTCGTTCCATTGAAATCTTCGTTGCCGCGCACGACGGAGACCTCCACCGAAACACCGCCTTTTTCGGTGAACTTAATGCCGTTTCCGATCAGGTTGAAGAGAATCTGCCGGATGCGAACCGGGTCTCCGCGGAACGAACCGGCCGCAGCAGGTTCGATAAAAATGCCGAGGTCAATGTCCTTGGAATGTGCCTTGGAGGCCAGCAACGTAACCGCGCTTTCCACGATTTCCGCCAAGTCGAAGTCGATGCTCTCGATGTCGACCTTCCCGACTTCGAGCTTCGAGATGTCGAGAATGTCATTGATGACGGTCAGAAGCGCCTCACCGGATTCCTGGACGGCCTCGGCATATTTGCGCTGATCGTCGTCGAGGACCGTGTCAAGCAAAAGGCCGTTCATGCCTAGAACGCCGTTCATCGGCGTGCGTATTTCGTGGCTCATATTGGCGAGAAACTCGCCCTTGGCGACACTGGCGGCCTCGGCCGCCTCCTTCGTGTCAATGAGTTCCACTTGCGCTTGCCTGCGATCGCGAATGTCGCGCATCATGAACGCGACACGGTAAGCCCCACCTTCGAAGCGCTGTACGATCGCAAAACACGCCTCGATCCAGATGGCCGTGCCATCAGGCCGGTAGATCTGGTATTCGAGGCTTTCCATATGGTCTCGTGCCACGATCGCGCGAATTTTGGCGTTCACTTCGCGCGACGGCTGAAAGTTGCGAAGCACGGAAACTGGCTGCTTGACCAAGTCTCCCGCCGAGAGGCCGGACAATTGCTCGAAAGCCGGATTGACATAAACAATCGTACCTGACCTGCCCTCGGGTCCTTCATTTTCGATGATCAATATCGAATCGTTGGATCGCACGACAACGGACCGGAAAAGCTCGGCCTGATCTTCGGTCATTTTCCGGCGGGTTATATCGCGAATAACGCCGGGCCACGTGATGGAGCCATCGGCTTCCTTCGTCGGAAGAGCCAAGAAACGAAGCCACCGCAAATTGTCCCGACCATCGCGAATGCGCATCTCGAACGACAGCGTCTGCAAGGTGCGAACAGATTTTTCGATCGCCGCGCGACGCTTCACCGACTCCGCCTCGGTCTGTTCCATGCGCGCCAACACTGCGGCGAGATCGACTTCCTTCTCGGAGAGTTTGAAAAACCGCTGTGCTTCCTCGGTCAGCGGCTCGAAAATAAAGCTCCCTGAGACAGCGCGGCGCAATTTGAAAGGAACGCTCGTCCCATCGCTACCGCTGACACTCAGCCGCTTCTCGGCCTCTGCCAGTTTCTCGCTGATCTGCCGTTCAGCGGTAACGTCGCGCGCTAGGCGATGAATGCCCCCCGAATGTGTCAGGCTTTCGCTGACATGAAATGCCTGTTCTCCCCTGCGGTATTGGAATTCCCTGTTCTGCCCGAAATTGCGCAACATCTCTTCTTGATGCCTCGCACGCCCGGCAGGTTCGGTCGATGCGTCGGGCGCGTTGACGCCGGTATTGGCATAGGCGCAGTTGACGATCTCTTCGAACGTCGCTCCTTGTTCGATGACCGAGGCCGCAACGGCCAATTCGTCGGTAAAGTCGGTGTTCCACTCCACCAACCGCCCACCCCGATCGAACAATGCAAAGCTTTGTTGGAAGCGGGGCACGCTCATGTGGATTTGTTTCCCTCTTTTGTCGTGCGCATCATCGGCCGGAGGCCTGAGGCGCCATTTGCGGCGCACTTGCCGATAGCGGTTGTTCCGCCATTCGAATTGCGATCACCCGGCTTGCCGGAAGTGTGACGGTCACCTTTGTACCCAGCCCGACGGAGCTTTCCAGCCTAATATTTCCGCCATGGAGCGCTGTCAGACCACTGGCGATGGAAAGACCGAGGCCGGTGCCCTCGATTTTCGCGACGGCCTCGGATTGCACGCGTTCGAATGGTTTGAAGATGCGTTCGATCGCCTCGGCGGCGATGCCGATTCCATTGTCCGATACCTGAATTGACAATCCGCCCGCCGGACCGGGAAGCGCGGCGATAACGACCCTTCCATTTTCATTGGAGAACTTGATGGCATTCGACAGCAGATTGAGCAGTATCTGCCGGAATGCCCTGATATCGACCCTGATCGTGGCATCGCTGACGACGCGATCGAACATCAGCCTGATCGATTTTGAATTGGCTTGCAGGCGCACCAAGTCGAAAAGATCATCAATCGACTCACCGAGGCGAACCTCTTCCTCGACCAGATCGAAGCGCCCGGCTTCAAGTTTCGACATGTCAAGAAGGTCGTTGATCAAGGCCAGCAAGTGTTCCCCGCTGGCGGTGATCGTGTTGGCGTAGTCCTCGAACTTGCTCGCGTCGGCGCCGCGCGCCGCCTGGCTGGCTATCAATGAAGAAAACCCGATGATGGCGTTCAGGGGCGTCCGCAACTCGTGGCTCGTGTTAGCCAGAAACATCGATTTAACGCGATTGGCGTTCTGCGCGTCCGCCCGCTCGCTGACGAGGGAAACGATCGTAAGAACGTTCATGGCCAACAGGACGACAAGGACGCCGACCAATTGCAGCGGATTGGCAAGCCCATGATTCTGGAAAGGCCCAAACCCGGCGACAGTCCCGGCCGTGGCGGCGATCGAGACAAGCGTCACCAGTGAGTAGGCGTAACGCAAGGACATGCGCAGCGCGATCCACGACAGCGGAACGACCAGCAGGAACGGAAATGCGGTGCGGATATAGCTTCCGCGCAACGGCGGAGTCAGAAAAAGAACGACACTGACAGTGGCGACCCAAGCCCAGACCGAAAGGTCGCGCCGGTCAAAAACCAGCTTGACCGGCGCGTGCTCGCCCTGCTCACGCTCCAACCCCATCCACAGAATGAGAGCAGGCGCCAGATACAGCGTACCGCCACTATCCGTCAGCCACCAGTTCACCCAACGCGAATAAAGCTCCATCAAGTCCAGCGGTTGGCCGATCGCCATGCCCAGCGTCCCGCCGGCCGCGCTGATCGCCGGGCTGAGAAACGTCGTGCAGACAATGAAGGCGATAACGCCGGGAAATGAGGTAAACAGGCCGCGATCCGGCCGCAGCTTTCGTAACAGCAGGGCGCCGGCGACCGGCCCCAGGGCGTTAGTCAGAGAGATGATCGTCGTGACATGGAGGGGCGGATCGAATAGCAGCGCATTGCTGAGAAAAGAGCCTAGGAAGATACCCGGCGCCAATGCAAGGCCACCGGCCATCGCAGCTACAGTGGCTATACCTGTCGGAAGCCAGATCGGCGCCGGAAAAAGACCATACGCAGCGAAAAATCGACTGACGATAAAACCGAGCACGAAGTAGGCCAGAGCGGTGACCAGATTCGCAATGCCCCAAACTCGCAGGCCGCCTCCTGCCAGATAAGCCGGTATCCAAGGATTAGCCGGGATCAAGTCCTTGGCAGGCGCTTCGACCTTCAATGGCACGCCGGTGCCCCGGGCGGTTAATCGCTCGCGGGTCAATTCCCTGCAAAGATCTCATCGAAAAACGCCCGCATGGCCGCCCACGACCGACGATCGCTTTGTTGATTATAAGCCAGCCCCTCCAGTGCCACGCCCTTGCCGGCGTTGGGATTCGTAAAGCTATGGACGGTACCGCCATAGCAGATGACCTGCCAATCGGCCGCCGCATTGCGCATCTCATCTTCGAATTCGATGACCTGGCTCGGCGGGATCATAGGGTCATCGGCTCCTGTGCAGACCAGGACCTTCGGCGTGACGGCGCCCGGTTTTGCCGGCGCCGCCGTTTGCAACCCGCCGTGAAAGCTGACAACACCTTTCAGGTCGGCGCCGCCGCGAGCCAGTTCCAGTACAGTGGTGCCGCCGAAGCAAAAGCCGATTGCGGCCACGCGGGAACTATCGACGTTGCGCTGCGCCTTAAGCGTCGCGACCGCGGCGCCGGCGCGTGCGCGCAGCTTCTCCGGATTCGTGCGCAGATCGCCGATCAGCTCCATGGCCGCCGGCAGATCGGCCGCCTGTCGCCGGTCGCCATACATGTCGGCGGCCAAAGCGACGTAACCGAGCTCGGCCAACATCTTCGCCCGCGCGATTGCATGATCGCCCAAACCCCAGGCTTCATGTACGACGACAATACCCGGCCGTTCACCTTCAATCTCACCGTCGTAAGCCAGAACGCCTCGCAGCCGCAGAGAATCGTCGTGATAATCGATGTCTTGGATTTTCAAAGCCCGGCTCCCCTTCGTGGTTCGTAGTAAACTACGCCGTTACGCTATTGGATGACCATGGTTTTGCTTGCCTATAGATCGCAGGACCTGTCTGGGGCGCGGGCTGCTTTGACGCCTTGACCGGCACTTATGGTGATTCGATATCCTCGAGACGATCGACCTTGCGAAGCTCGGGAAACCGCCAAAACCATAGCCCCATCACGACCAACGTTCCGATGCCCCCAACGACGACTGCCTCGACTGAACCCAGCCACGCCGCCGTCGCTCCGGATTCCATTTCGCCCAGCTCGTTGGACGCGCCGATAAATACCGAATTCACCGCGTTGACCCGGCCGCGCATCGAATCCGGGGTTGCCCTTTGAACGAGATTTTGCCGAACGAAGACGCTGATCATATCCGACGCGCCGAGCACGACCAGGGCGCCGAGCGAAACCACAAAATTCGTCGAAAGGCCGAATATTATCGTGGCGATGCCGAACAGACCGATTGCGACGAACATGGTGCGGCCGGCGTGACGCCCGAGTGAGCCGTGAGCGAGAATCAGGCCGACGACGACCGCGCCCACTGCTGGCGCGCTGCGCAAGATGCCCAACCCCAGCGGACCGATCGAAAGAATGTCGCGAGCATAAACAGGCAGTAAAGCGGTCGCGCCGCCGAACAAAACCGCAAACAAGTCCAACGATATCGCGCCAGCGATAGCCGGTCGCGCCCGAATAAACCTGATTCCCGCCAGCAAGGAATTCCAATCCGTGCCCCTTCGCTCCCTCGGCGCAAGAGGCTTGCGGATCATCAATGCCGAAAAGATCGAGAGCAGAAACAAACTCGCCGACGTCGCATAAACATATGTCGGTCCGAACGCATAGATCAGGCCGCCCAATGCCGGCCCTCCAATCGTCATCGCCTGAAAACTGGACGAATTCCAGGCGAATGCGCGACTGAGCAGTTCGCGCGGCACGAGGTTGGGAAGGAGTGACTGCGTAGCCGGGCCGGAAAACGCGCGCGCAGCGCCAAACAGCACCAGCACGCAATAGATCGGCCAAACCCGTGTGCTGCCTTCGTGAGCCAGCATCAGCAAGAAAAGGGAGCATAACAATTGCAGCCCAAGGCAGATCGCCGCGATCCATCGCCGATTGAAGCGATCCGCGATATGTCCGGTAATCAATGCCAAGCCGAATACCGGCAGGAACTGAGCCAAACCGACGAGGCCGAGTGCCAGCGGCGTGTGCGATATATCGTAAACCTGCCAGCCGACGGCTACGCTTTGCATCTGGACAGCCAGCGCAGCTGGTAAACGCATGCCGATAAAAAAGCGGTAATCGCGGAAGGAAAGCGCATTGCGACCGGATTCGTCAGTCACGATCTGCGCCGATCCCATATAGTGTTACGAGTCGTGACGCG
>JAQGIF010000187.1 GCA_028291345.1 Rhodospirillales bacterium
GGTCGGCAGCGACAATGCCTATCCGTTGGTCGATGTCATTCTCGAAAAGCCGCCCCCCGAACTGCTGTCAAAGGCTGAGGCCGCGGCGGAATATTGCCCGAACGGGGTCATCACCATCGTCTATGAGGACTGACGGCCGTGATCCCCATCTCTGCCTGATAACCTGCAAGGAGCCCGCTACCGTTCACACCGCCCATATGAAGCTGCCGGCACTCATTCCGGGCATCGCCTCACTGAAGGTCGGCCGCGAGCTGGACCTAGAGGGCAATGCCCATTACGCCGTCGTGGCTGCCTTTAACAGCGAGGATGCCTTTAAAGCCTACTCGGTGCATGATGCCCACATGAATGTCATCTATCCTGCACTTGGGCACTACATGGCAACCTACAGTACTGCGCAATTCAAAACTTGATCAGCAATGCCGCCCGCTCCCGGACCTGATATTGGCCGCCGCAGGGCAGACAAACCGCTTTTCGAGATGTGGGTTTCGCACCAAAGCCCGTCCACCAGCCAAGGTTACCGATATGGTTGGGTGGTGACGCAGCGGCGCCGCTCCGCCGAGTAGCGAAGTGGGGAGATGGCTGGCCTCCGTTTCTGACACCGCCCGAGAAATTCCCTGAGGCGCTCGATTTTTATTCGCTCGCAACGCGAATATCACGGAAGGCACATTTCCATCTTCTTCGCGATGGAATCGATGAATATTGGTGCCGAACATGCAGCACAGGTGGATGCGAGAGCGGTCGGCAGCTGGGATGTGGAGCGAACTGTGGATCTGTGCGGCCGGCTCAGCGAGCTTGCCGTTACCGAGACACTGATTCCGACGGCCAGCGCTAAGCGGCCGTGAAGCCTATCTTGACTGGGTTCGCTGGGTGGCCGTCGAAATTATGCCGAAGGTCGCTTAACGCCTACATGTTAGGAGGAATGGACCGCCTGATGGTATCCATTTCCCGGACCCTCAGCGCGTCCCATTAAGATCGAGGCGACCAGACAGCGTGATGCTAGATTCCCCGGCCCGGAAGACGGACTTGCTGGGGAAACGAATTATTTCCCATCCACGCTGAATGCCAACAGCACATTACCGGTCGCTTCGCCGACATAGCCGTAGCCGGAGTTAGTGTAGAGGATTCCATCGACGACCACCGGCCCGGGTCCGTCAATTGAGCCGCCATTGCCCGTCACGCCGTTTACCGTCTGATAGGTCTGCTTGGTGTCGACATCCCACAGCACGTGGCCATCCTTGGTCGAATAGGCGCGCATATGCCCATCGATCGACCCTGAGAAGACGACACCCGGAATCACGGTTGGCGCGGCGGTCTGCGCCGGACTGCAACCAGCTGCGCCATGGCAATCAGCTGCTGGAGCGTGCCAAACCTGCTTGCCGGTCGCCGGATCTAGCGCGAACAGGCCCCCGCCGCTGGTCGGATCCAAGGTCGTTGGCACGCCCATGATTGTCGCGCGCGCGCCGGCCTCACCTGACATCGCGATCTTGAAGCGGAAATCGGACAGCGGCGCATAGAGCAACTTGCCGTCGGTCGCCATGCCGAATTCGATGCCCCCCTCATAGCCGCCTTTGCCGATCCGCATGTCCCAGACAGTTTTACCGTCGTGGTCAGGATCGACGCCATGGACGACGCCGGACTTCTGCCCTGCCATCAAGATGCGCTTTCCGTCTGGCAGCGTCGACAGGATAGGTGAAGAGCCAAAGTCGTAATCCGGTCCGTGGTTGCATTTCTGTGGCTCCAGCGGCGTCGCGCAGGGGCTAAACTCGACATCGTCGCGGTCCATTTGGTGAACCCAGCGTACATGGCCGTCGTCCATATCGAACGCCACCAGGGCATCGGTGGTCTTGGGCTCCGCTCCGGTATAATCATTACCGGTGCCGACATAGATGGCCCGTGCCTTGGGGTCGACGGTCGGAGTCCCCCATACCGCGCCGCCGGCGGGCCCGATGATCATCTTATTGCGACCTGTGCCGTCATCGACGGTCGGCTTCGGCTCGTCCGGGATGGTGAAGGTCTTCCAGATGCGCTTGCCGGTCGCGGCATCCAGCGCCACGACGCTCCCGCGAAAGGTGCAGCAAGCATAGTCGGGCGTGATTGCGGTTTCCTCACGCGATGAGACGCCGACATAAAGGCGGCTGTCATAGAAGTTGGGCGCGGCGGTGATATAGGCCAACGGATGGTCCTCTACCCGCTCCTTCCAAATGAGCTTTCCGTTGGCCGGGTCGATGGCATAGATCTGCCCGCGAAGATCGCCGAAGAAAGCCATCCACTTGCCGCCGAGCTCGGCCACCGTGATGGCGGTGCGCACGCCGCTGTCGGCACCGAATTCCCAATGCAGGCACCCGGTCTTAGCGTCGATTGCGTAGACCTTGTCCGACGCAGTACCAAAGAAGGCAATGCCACCAACGATGGTCGGCTGGCCATAGACACGAATCACGCCCGGCACGGCAAAGGCCCATTTCAGCTTCAACTTAGGCACGTCGGCGGCCTTGAGCCCGGCCATCACCGCCGACTGGAAACGCCTGTTGGCGTTGTCGTTGCCCCAGCCGTTCCAAGTCGACAGGCTTTTGGCCTTATCCAGCGACAAGGTACGATCGGCGCAATAGGCGTCCTGCGGCATGCCGGCGGCGGTGAACGGCTTACCGGTGAGGAAGATGGCGACTGCATGCATCTCGGCGTCGTTGAGCGCCCTGCCCTGCGCCGCCATCGGCCCATCGATCAGCGCCTTCAGCACCAGCTCCGGCTCGAACGCCTTGAAGGCATCCCGCCGGGGCGCCCGCTCATTGCCGCCATTGTGACAGGGGGCGCACTGTTGGTTAAAGACTGCCTCGCCATCGCGCGCTGCCGACGCGACGTTTGCGTGAGCGATCGCGATCAGGACCGCGCCTATCAACAACTTCTTCAAATTATCCCCCGCCGGCCGGTCCGCACATTACATTTATAATGAAATGTTTTATTGTTTACCGCCCACTTGCGAAAAGAGCAACTCCGTTTGCCATCTGCGATGCGGCGACAGCCAATCGCCGCCCCTATTTGTCAGCTTCTGCCGAGAATTACGGCGCTCCTCGCTGCGGAAACCAAAACATGTTCGACATTGGCAACCTGGTTCGCAGCGCTTCCCCGAAGTTTGCCGGACGACCTCCAACAAGTTATTCACCTTTCGAGATTCATTATGTCGACCGGTATTCTTAACGACCGAGGACAGCCGGCACACCGTTCGTGCTCAAATGCACGCCCTCGGCCCAGCCGGCGACCGGTTCAAGCAGCCTGAACGGCTGCTCGTAGTGCCGATGTCCGACAGTGGCGGCGCACGCCCCTTGTTCGAGGACACTGGCCGCAAGCCGTATGCGACGACGAAAGCCTACCTGTCATTACAGCAAACCCTACTTGCGCTGGGCTCGGACCTTAAAATGGTCGTGTTCGACATGCGCGCCGCCTTCGCGGGGGTGGCCCCCAACGGCGGCCCGGATGCGGGCGTCTTCGTCTTCAATATGCTCAACGCGCTCGCATCGCAGACGGGTGCCACGATCTTCGTTACCCACCACGTCTCCAAGACCGCCAAGCCCATCGTATGGCGCCTCACGCGGGTGCGCATTGGAGGCTCGGGTTTCCGGGGCCGCCCCTACGGAAGAAGCCCAAGCCGTTCAAGTCCAGACTAAGACGGAACCGCGTCGAGCCCCCGACGGCAGCTCGCTCTTGCGAAAATAGATGATGCTCTCAATGGTTTGCCCGCGTTCAAGGCGTCGCTCCGTAAGCTCAAGCGCAACTGGCAAATCAGGTTCCACGACGAGATAGCAAAATCTCGTCGGCTCATCGCCCCGCAGGGAGGGCGTAAGCACGGTCACGACACATCCGCCGCGATCAAGGGGGTCAACACTCGACATACATTCATTATTTCCGACTTTTTACGGTCGGCGCCAATGAACTTTCGAGGTACCACCATCGATCACTCGGCGGCGCCCGATCGCGGCCCGTATCTGCTCTGTCCCGCGCTTCGGCGCTCTCACGTTTTCTCATCAAAGAAAAAGGACCAAAAAATGGCCGCACATCGCTATTGGCGCATTTATATCAATTCGAACGTTTACGGCACCTTCCTGGGTGTCGCCGAGATTTCGATGGCATCCTCCGCAGGCGGGGCCAATCTGATCGGAACGGGCACAGCAGCAGCGTCCAGTATAAAACAGCACCAGTTACTTGGCTGCTTATGCCTGCGACAATAATCCAACGACTTTCTGGAATGGCGCGTCAGCGCTCCCCGCGTGGTGGAGCTATGATTTCGGCGTTGGAAATTCCTTCAACATAACCGAAGTCAAAATCACTGCTAGGAATCACAGTCCTGCGGGCGCAACGACCGCGCCAGGCAATTGGCAGCTCCAATATTCAGACGATAATTCAACTTGGTTTACTGCGTACCCGTTTGTTTCGGCGGCGCGGACTGTCGGCAGCCAACAGACTTTTGACGTTGGCCCGCCGTCACCCGTAGTTGACGGTTCAGCGCAAAACAATTTCACGAGTGCCTCAAGCGGGACTGTCACGCTAACGATGACGAACGCCGATGATGTTATCTGCGTTGTAGCAGGCGTAAATCAAAGGTATCCGGCATGAGCGCCTCACGTATCGGTGGGGCTGACAAGGTGCGATGATGGCGAGCGGGTGCTCGGTCGAGAGGCTGCGCCGGCGGTGGGCGAGATGATGATCGGTTTTTGTCTCTGGCCCGCCGATGTCCAGTCCACACACGACGCCCCCTTCTTCGCCTGTGTAGAAGATGCTCACCACCTTGCATCTGGCGGGGGATGGTGGAATCGGGAGATTGCTTGGCCAATGCCCGCATCAGGGTTTGAGAGAGCCCGGTTTCGACAGGAAGTGACGCTTTCAACTCCACAACAAGGTGATAGGTCTTCTCGGGGATCGTCGATCATCAATCAATCTCAGGGCTAACTGCAGAGCTATCGTTATGATCGGATACGGGAAGCGTAGGCGAGATCGGTAGTTCCACTCACCATGGAAACCATTGCGGTCTATATTGAGCGCTTCCATCTCCGCGTCGGAGACCTTGATGGCTTTGGGATAATCATTCTCGTCGAGACAGCACTGCACGTCGAGCCCGGTTTTCGTGGTGGTCGCTCCAATCAGCTGGATGATGACCTCATGGCTGATCAGCGGCTTGCCGCGCCAGTTTTGCGTGATGAAGGCAAAAAGCCGATGCTCGATGCGGTTCCATTTGCTGGTGCCGGGGGGGTGATGGGCGACGGTAATGGAAAGCCCGGCCTCGTTGGCGAATGTCTGAAGCTCGCGCTTCCACAATCGGACGCGCGCACCGTTGCTGCCTCCGCAATCGGCTGTGATCAGGAGGCTGGTAGCGTTCAGATAGCGGTTCTTCCCCAGGGCCAGCCACCAACGTCGGATGCTCTCGACAGCGAAGGCCGCAGTATCGTGAT